>JBGQCZ010000007.1:0-21614 GCA_041495645.1 Gemmataceae bacterium
CGCCGGCGAGGTCCAGCGCCTTTATGGGCAAGTTGCCCACGTCCGAATTCGACAGGGCCGCATTGATGCCGAGCAAGATCATGCTGCGGAGCGGTTGGCCAGCCGCGTCCAGCATGCGGCGAATCTCTTCCGCCTCGAACATTCGCGGACCCTGCGCGGCCTTGTGGGCGCGGAGTGTTTTCTTGCTGGGCTTGGCAAATGCCTCGGTGCCGAAGTTCACGCGGTCCTGAATCTTGCTTTCCTTGTAAGCCCAATTGAACGGCACCTTCGCCCGCTGAATCTCGACCGCCAGGCGAACCGGTCCCCACGTCCGGGCCATGTTCGCGCGGAGCTTCGCGAAGTCGTCGGGGCGCAAATCGCTCACGAGCCGGTTGGGGCCGAATACCTTTTTCATCCGCTTGCACGAGTTGCCATACTCCGCCACGGTCAACGGCGCCAACTCGCCATTGTCCCGCAGTTCGATCTTGCGGTCTAGGAACTGCCCCATCAGTTCGTGAAGGGTCAGGCCCTCGGATTCTTCCACGGGCCGGCGGCCAGCGTGCAAGTCTGTTTTCGTGCGCTCATACTCCGCGAGCGCCTCATCGTGCGAGCCGCGGCCGAAGTAGACGCGCCGCCCGCGAATCTTCTTTGCCCATCGGCCCGTTGCGTGCCAGTGCAGCGGGCTGCCCTCGGGTCGTTCTGGTTTGCGTTGCTTCTGTGGGGTCGTAGAATTGGCCTTCGACATGGTGCACCTCTAATCCAGGTTCACTGTGTTAAGGGTCGGGATGCTTCAACATCCCGGCCTGTTCTTTTTGTATGCGGGGGTCAGCGGGGGTCAAGTGGCAAATGGTCAGAAAACGCGAATTGTGCGGCGCATAATAAAAGCCCTGTTTTTCAGGGCTTATTTGAATGGACAGGGTGGGGATTGAACCCACGACCCCAGCATTTTCAGTGCTGTGCTCTACCAGCTGAGCTACCTGTCCCGAGTGCGAGAGGAATTCTAGGCCGCACGGCGATTCGCGTCAACGCCACGTGTCACCACGGCCAGGTGGCGCGCAGCGCGCGAATGAGAACGCCCAGAATCAGGAGTCCGCCCGAGACAACGACCCAATGAATGTTCGTTCCATGCGAAAAGGGGAATAGCCAGATGCCGTTGCGCCAGGGATGCTCCGGGATCTTTTCCTTTGGATTATTCGCCCGCGCCATTTCGAGTTTGTCGGGCTCGATCTGGGCGAGCCGGCGACGGCGTTCGTCGGTATCGAGTTCGTCCGCGCGCGCGTCGGCGGCCGTGGGCAGAGCTTCTTCCAGGTCCATCTTCTTTCGGGACGGTTCGACGGGTTTTGGAACGTCGGCAAAGGCCACGTTGTAGCCCACCACGTCGCCTTCATACGGCGTTTGCAGCGGCGGGAGGTCTTCGGGCTGAATGAAGCCGGCGCCCGTGGCTTCCATTTCGGCCCGCACGTCTTCCGGAACGTCCCACGGATCGGTGACGACGACATGCTTTTTTTTCAGGCGTTTGATGCGCGCCTTTTTGGGTTTCGGAGGGCGAATGTATGTGAGGCGGGCGATGAAGGCCAGGCGGCCCATCATTCGGGCGTAGAGCACTAACGCGAAACCGATCCCGAATCCGCCCAGCGCGATCGAGAAAAAACTATCGTCGCTGACCATCCACGGCGCGAGCGGTATGCAAATGGCGACGGCCACGCCGCTGAGAGCGTAGAAGATCAGCACATGGGTTGCGCACTTCATCAGACGTTGAAACAGCCCCGGGTGAAAGATAACCCAGCGCGATTCCGCGCTCATCGACGAAAGCAGTGCGATCGGGAACCCGATCCAGAACAGGGCGAAAGCGAACAGAGCGAAGAGGTACGGCCGCCAATTTTCCGCGACATGTGGGGAGGCAACTCGCGCGACCAAAAACGCCGGAACCACCCAGATGGCAACCATGTAGGCGAGGTACAACCCCTGCCAAAGCCAATCGTGGTACGGCTCGTCCGACCATTCGGTTTGTTGATTGCCAGCCGCGGTCTCTTCCACGACGACCACAAAGACGTGGCTCGAATACCACCACAGAAAAACCGAATACAGGCAGGTGGCGGCCAGCAGCGGGACGAAGATAAGGGCCATGGCCTGCCCCGTTGGGTGGTGTATCAGTTTGTAGTGACCCGCTTTAGCGGGTGCGGAAAACACCGCCTAAAGGCGGTCACTACGAACCAAACTGAGACACCACCCTCCGATGGAGAACGTCGCAACTGCGCGAGCCGCACGACAGTACGAGCGAGCGCGAAACGTAAACGAGTTATTTGACCAAGGTCAATGCACCCGATTCCGCGAGTTTGCGAATGTCCTGAGTCACGCGCATCGAGCAGAACTTCGGGCCGCACATCGAGCAAAACTTCGCGCCTTTGAACACCTCTTGCGGCAAGGTTTCATCGTGCATCGCGCGAGCCGTTTCCGGGTCGAGAGACAGCTCGAACTGCTTGTTCCAGTCGAACTCGAAGCGGGCCTTGCTCAGGGCATCGTCGCGATCGCGAGCGCCTTTGCGGCCGCGGGCGATATCGGCGGCGTGGGCGGCGATCTTGTAAGCGATCACGCCTTGCCGCACATCATCTTTATTCGGCAAACCGAGGTGTTCCTTTGGAGTGACGTAACAAAGCATGGCCGCGCCGGCCTCTCCGGCTAGGGCCGCTCCGATCGCACTGGTGATGTGGTCGTAGCCCGGAGCCACGTCCGTGACCAACGGGCCGAGCACGTAAAACGGGGCTTCGTGGCACTCTTCGCGTTCCTTCTCGACGTTCATTTTCACCAGATGCATGGGAATGTGGCCGGGGCCTTCGATCATGACCTGGCAGTTGTGCGCCCAGGCCTTGAGCGTGAGTTCGCCCAGAGTCTTGAGTTCGGCGAATTGCGCCTTATCGTTGGCGTCGGCGAGGCAGCCGGGGCGGAGGCCGTCGCCGAGGCTGTAGGTTACGTCGTAGGCGCGCATGATTTCGCAAAGCTCATCGAAATGAGTGTACCAAGGGTTTTGTTCGTGGCGGGCAATCATCCAGGCGCCGAGCAGTGCTCCGCCGCGGCTGACGATGCCGGTCACGCGCTGGGTCGTTAGCTGCAGATACTCCATCAGCACGCCCGCGTGAATGGTCATGTAATCCACGCCTTGTTGCGCCTGGCGCTCGACCATGTCGAGAAGCTGTTTCGGCGTGAGATCGGTGACGTCCTTGACCTCCTGAATCGCCTGATAGATCGGCACGGTGCCAATTGGAACGGGTGAGGCATCGATGATGCCCTTGCGAATATTGTCGATATCGCCGCCGGTCGAAAGGTCCATGACGGTATCGGAACCGAAGTGGACGGCGGTGTGCAGTTTCTCAAGCTCGTCAGCGAGTTTGCCCGTGACGGCGGAGTTGCCGATGTTGGCGTTGATCTTGCACTTAGCGGCCACGCCGATGGCCATGGGTTCGAGCTTCTTGGTGAGGTGGACGATGTTGGCGGGGATGACCATGCGGCCGCGCGCGACTTCGGAGCGGATCAGTTCCGGGTCGAGATCTTCGCGCCGGGCGACATATTCCATTTCGGGCGTGACGACGTTCTTCCGCGCGGATTCGATTTGAGTCATGGCCGCTTCCGTGAAAAGAGGTCGCGAGAAGTGTGCGATCGAAGAATCGCCTTCCCACGCCGGAATCATCCGGATCAGGTCCAAAGGGTTTGCTCTCAGCCCGCACGGGCACCCCTGGCGATGGGAATAAACTAGGTGCGTGCGTAGCGAAAGCAACGGTCCGGGCAGGGTCAAACCCGGCAATCGCCGGAATGCAGGTTGCCTGACCAACGGGAACCGGTCAAAATGGTTGTGAAGGAAGAGAACAGCGCTCCAGCATGGAGACCTCGCATGTCACGCCGAATCTTGTTGCCCGCTTTCATGTGTTTGCTTGTCGCCGCGCCGGTTCACGCACAACAAAAGCAACCGGAGGAACTGGTCGATCGGGTGAATAAATCGATTGGCCGCGGCGTGGCCTATTTGCGCCGCGAGCAATCGCCCAATGGAAGCTGGGAAAAAGGCGGCATCGGCGGAATCGGGTTCACGAGCGGCGGGCAATCGTGTCTGGCGATGTTGGCCCTGCTGAATGCCGGCGTTCCACCGACCGATCAACTCATTCAAAATGGTCTGAGCTACATACGCCGGATTGAACCGCAAGGCACGTACGTCGTCGGTCTGCAAACGATGGTGCTGGCCGAGGTCAACCACCCGAAAGACCAAATCTTGATTCAGCGCAACGTGAATTGGTTGCTTCAGGGACTGGGAAATGGGCGCAATTTCGTCGGCTGGGGTTACGGACCCCAGGGGCTGGGCGCGGATTTTTCCAACACGCAATACGCGTTGCTCGGCTTGCACGCCGGCAAACAAGCCGGCGTTCCAATCAAAGCGGAGGCTTGGGCGATCATTCGCGACCTTTACATCAAGTCGCAGCACAATCAGGGAAGTTGGGGCTACACGGTGAGCGACGGACCGAATCAGGCCCGGCAAACGATGACGCTAGCCGGATTGTGCGGCTTGCTCATTAGCGGCATGGAACTGGCGCACGGTCAGCAGCAACTCGACAAGGACACCGGTGTGGCCAAACGCTGCGGCGAATATGAAGAGGACCGCTTCATTCGCCGCACGCTGGATTGGTTGGCCAAGCCCAACAACTTCAGTTTCGATATGGGCCAGTATCGTTATTACAACATTTACGGCATCGAGCGGGCCGGCCGGCTTTCGGGCCAGCGGTTCATGGCCGATCGCGATTGGTATCGCGAAGGCGGCGAATACCTCATCAGCAAACAGCAGGACGACGGATCGTGGCCGGGCGGCGGGTTCGACGGCGGCACCATCGGCGGCACTGCGTTCGGCTTGCTATTCATGAGCAAGGGCCGGACCCCCATCCTGATCAGCAAACTGGCCTGGGGCAACAACGAATGGAACAATAAGCATTACGACATCAAGCACGTGGTCGAGTACGCGAGCCGCGAGTTGTTCAAGAAGACCCCGCTGGCCTGGCAGATTTACGATTGCCGCAAAGCGCCTCAACACAAAGTGAAGGACGAAACCGCGGAATTGCTTCAGTCGCCAATTATTTATTTCAACGGCCACGAATCGCCGGCCCGCAAATTGACGGGAGTGCAGAAGGAAATCCTGAAGAAATACGTGCAGGAAGGCGGCTTTGTCTTCGCCGAGGCCTGCTGCAACAGCAAAGAATTCGCCGAGGGATTCCGCGAGTTGATGAAGGAACTGTTCGAAAAAGACATGGTCCCCGTTCCGGCCGATCACGCTCTCTATCACGCCCACAAACCGCTCGGCGCTCAAGAAGCCGCGATGTTTCCCTTGGAACGGCTCGATCTCGGTTGCAAGACCGTCGTGGTGCTCAGCACGCGGGCGATGGCCGGTTGGTGGGAGGAAGACTTGTACAAAGCCGGCCGCGGGCAAGTGGCCTTCCAGCTTGCGGGCAACATCGTCGCGTACGCGACCAACATGGAATTGCCGAAGCCGAAGGGCTTTCGCGTTGAGATCGCGGACGACAAATTCGATGTCAACCTGCCGCGCGGCTATCTGAAAGTCGGCCAGGTGCGACACGAAGGCGATTGGGAGCCGGCGCCGCAAGCGATGCGCAATCTGATGTTGGACCTGCGAACGAAAGCCAAGCTCGATCTCTCGCTGCAAAAAGAAGCGGTGAGCATCACGAACAAGAACATGTTCCAATACCGGTTCTTGTACATGCATGGCCGCCGAAGGTTCGAATTCGCCGATGCGGACTTCAAGAACCTCCGAGCCAATCTCAAGACCGGCGGATTGTTGCTGGCCGATTCCTGTTGCGGAAGCACCGAGTTCGATACCGCTTTTCGGGCCATGGCCAATCGGCTCTTCCCCGAGGCAAAACTCGAAGCGATTCCCGAGAACGATCCGCTCTATGGCGCTGAATTGAACGGCAAGAAGATCGAGAAAGTGATGTGCCGCAGACCCAAGGAAAGCGGGGGCGGGCTCGAGTTGCAATCGATGAAGCCCGCGCTCGAAGGGATTCGCCTGGGCAAGCGCTGGGTCGTCATCTATAGCAAATACGACCTCGGCTGCGCGCTCGAAAAGCACCCGTCGAGCGATTGCATCGGCCACGATCACGAGAGCGCTCTCGCACTCGCCGGCGCCGCCGTGCTTTACTACCTGAGAAATTGACTGCGAGCCATGACTGACTGGTCCATTCCGAGCGGTTATCGTTTTGCCGGAATCGTGAGCGGGTTGCGCAGTGAACCCAATCGGCGCGATCTGGCGCTCATCGTCAGCGATCGGCCGGCCGCATGTGCCGGAATCTTCACGCAAAACCGCGTGGCCGCCGCTCCCGTCCAACTCTGCCGCGAGCGTTTGCCGCGAGCCGATGCGCGCGGCGTGGTGATCTGTTCGGGAAATGCCAATGCTTGCACCGGCGAGCAGGGTTTGGCGGATGCACGGCGAATGGCGGAACTTGCGGCCGTGTCCGTTGCGTGCAAGCCGGAGCAAATGCTGGTGGCATCGACCGGTGTCATCGGCCGCCTTCTGCCGATGCCCATCTTCGAATCCGGAATCCCGGCCGCCGGGAAGAAACTGGAAGCGACGCCCGCCGCCGCAAACGACGCCTCCCATGCCATCCTCACCACTGACACGGTCATCAAAGTTTCGAGCCGCGCGCTGCATCTTGAAGGACGCGAAATCAGGATCTTCGGCATTGCCAAGGGAGCGGCGATGATTGGACCGAACATGGCGACGATGCTCGCGTTCGTGTTTTCGGACGCACCGGTTTCATCGGAACACCTGCAGTCGATCGTCCGCCGTTCGGGCGAACGAAGTTTCAATCGCATCAGCGTTGAAGGCCACACCAGCACCAACGACTCGCTCTTGCTGTTCGCCAATGGCGAAGGCAAGCCGCTGAGCGGGCGAGCGCTCGATGAATTCGACGCCGGAGTCGAATCGGTGTGCGTCGATTTGGCCAAGGCCATCGCGCGAGACGCCGAAGGCGCCAAGCACCTGGTTACGATTGAAGTCGAAGGCGCCCGCGATGAAGCGGAAGCCGTGCGCGTGGCCAAGACCGTTGCCGACAGCGCCCTGGTCAAGACGGCGATTTACGGGGCCGATCCGAATTGGGGCCGCTTTGTATCGGCCGCCGGCTACGCGGGCGTCGCCTTTGAGGAGCGTGACTTGTCGTTGTGGCTTGGCGACATGCTGCTTTACCGGGACGGCACTCCCCTGCCCTTCGACTCACCCACCGCGTCAGCATATCTCAAGAACCATCGCGATGTCACGCTGCGCTTCCGCTTTGGCCTCGGCAGCGCCCGCTGCACCTTCTGGACGTGCGACCTCACGCCCGAATACGTCCATCTGAACGCGGATTACACAACCTAGTGCTTTGTCACCGCTTAGTTTTCGGGTTCGTAGTCGCCCGCTTTGGCGGGTCTTCAGGCCGCAAAACCCGCTAAAGCGGGACACTACCAACCCGTCATTTGAATGTTGACAAAGCACTAGTGGAGTAGGACGGGTCTCCTGACCCGTCTCCGGCGGCTCTGGAGAGCCGCCCTACGTGCCAATGCATGAATGTCGGACCATTTGATGGAATATCTGATTGATCTTCAGAACGTCTCGCGCCAATTCGGCGATGTGGAAGCGCTGCGCGACGTCACGTTGCAATTGCCGCCCGGACGAATCGGCTTGCTCGGGCCCAATGGGGCCGGAAAATCCACGCTGTTGAAGATTCTCATGGGTCTGCTGCCGCCATCTTCGGGTAGCGGGCGCATCCTGCACCACGAACTCACGCGCGGTTCTGGCGCGGCCAATTGGGAACTTCGCCGCGATATCGGTTTCATGCCCGAAGCCGATGCACTGGTGCCGGGCTTGAAGGGCGTCGAGTACGTCGCCCTCGCCGGCGAGTTGTTTGGCATGTCGCGCCGCCAAGCCCAACGCCGCGCTCACGAAGTCTTGACCTATTTGGAACTCGAAGACGCCCGCTACCGGAAATTGGAAGAATACTCGACCGGCATGAAGCAGCGGCTGAAGCTGGCGCAAGCGCTAGTCCACGACCCGCCGGTGCTGCTGCTCGACGAGCCGACGAGCGGATTGGACCCGTCGGGGCGTTCGGCCATGCTGCGGCTGTTGCTCCAATTGGGTAAAGACTTCGGCAAATCGCTCGTGCTCTCAACGCACCTGCTGGGCGACGTGGAACAAGTTTGCGAATCGGTGGTCATCCTCCTGAACGGCGAAGTTCGCCGTCAGGGTAGTGTGGGCGAACTTTGCGCCCGCCGTCAAAATCGTTACAGGTTGCAGATTCAAGGCGATCCGAATGGCTTCCTGGAGGACCTGCGCCTTGAAGGCGTGGAACTCGTACACGACAATGGACGCGGAGAGGTGCGCGTGGCGGTGCCGCCCGATTGGATCACGCGAACGTTTTTTGTGTTGGCGGACCATCACGGCGTAGCGATTCGCGGCCTGATGGACGACGACGAGTCGCTCGAGGAATTGTTCTACCGAGTCGTGGGCCGAACATGACGACCCGTCCCGCAGCACCCGTGCTGTTGACCTATCGCCCGTGGCGCGGGCAGTTGCACGGTCCCTGGCACGGCATCTGGGCCATCGCCCGCACTTCGCTCCTCATGCTCTTGCGGCGAAAGCTGTTCTGGGCGCTCTACGCGTTCAGCGGGATGATCTTCCTGTTTTACTTTTATGGTCAGTATCTGCAGTCGTGGATCGCCATGCAATTGAACGAGCAGGAGCTTCGACTTGGCTCCGGGTTGGTAGGGATCACCGTTAAGCCCAAGGACTTGCTGGAACTCTTGAAAACGGCGTTGCGGCTCGACGGATCGGGCTACACGTATCGGAGTTTCATTTCGTTCGAAAGCCAGATCGTCATGATCGTGCAGGCGCTGGCCGGCTCGATTCTGATCGGCAACGATTTTCGTTTTGGCAGCATTCCGTTCTACCTTTCCAAGCCGCTGCACCGTTGGCACTACCTGGGCGGTAAGTTTCTGGCCGTTGCGGTGCTCATCAATCTGATGACGACAATTCCGGCCATCGTGCTGTTCATCGAATACGGCATGATTAACTCCTGGGATTATTACGTCGATCAATGGCGGCTGTTGGCGGGCATTCTGGGCTACGGAGCGGTGTTGACCGTTTGCTTGGGACTCACGTTGTTGGCGACAGCGTGCGGCTTGAGACGAATCGTCCCGATGATCATGGCCTGGACGGCGCTGTTCGTGTTTGCGCGATTGCTGGGCGATGGGCTCGCCTATGGGCTAGGTCTGAATGCAAGCTGGCGACTGATTGATCTGTGGAACGACATTTACCTGGTGGGCAATTGGTGCCTGGGCATGCCGCACGGATCAATTCGCCCGCAGCCGCAACCGGAATACTGGGAGGCGGCTTTGACCTTGTCCGGCGTTTGTACAATCTGCGTCGTTTACTTACACCGCCGTATCCAAGCCGTGGAGGTGGTGTCGTGAGTGCGAACGAGACGACCAGCACTTCGAGGACTTCGCAGCGAAGCGCGCCCGTTGACAAAGCGGAGGCGGCCGCTCCATTGCCGCCGGCAATTTCTCCCGCGCCGGTTCTGCTTCTCGAGCAAGTAACCAAGTGGTACGGTTCGGTCATTGGTGTAAATCAGGTCACATTGGAATTGCGCAGTGGGATTACGGGATTGGTGGGCGCGAATGGCGCCGGAAAGAGCACGCTGCTCCGGCTCGCGACAGGTCAGATTCAGCCCGACATCGGCCGCGTCTCGGTGCAAGGCATCGACGCCTGGGATTGGAAGGCCAAGCGCCGCGTCGGCTACTGCCCCGACAGCGACGTGTTCTACGAGGAAATGAGCGGGTTTCAGTTTGTCGAGTCGATGGCCCGGTTGTGCGGATATCCGCGCCGCGATGCCCGCTTGCGGACCGAGGCGGTGATCGAACAAGTCGGCATGGTGGGCCGCTGCGACCGCAAGATTCGCGGCTATTCCAAGGGCATGCGCCAACGAATCAAGCTCGCCCAAGCTCTGTTGCACGATCCCGACTTGCTGGTTCTCGACGAGCCGATGTCGGGCATCGATCCGATCGGCCGGCAGGACTTCGTCGAATTGTTCACCGAGTTGGCCGCGAGCGGGAAGTCGTTGCTCATTTCGAGTCACGAACTGGAAGAACTCGAAAAGCTCACGGACCATGTCGCGATCATGGCTCGGGGGCGAATCGCGGCTGTTGGTACGCTGACGCAAATCCGCGAACTGCTCGATGATTATCCGTTGGCAATCCGCATCGATACTCCCGAACCGCGCGCACTTGCCGCCCATTTATTGCGCCTGTCCGAAACAGTCGCGGTCGACTTGAGCGACGAATCCTCCGAATCAGGAGCGGGCACGCTCGTGATCCAGGCCCGGAATCCTCGAAAGTTCTTTCAAGACTTTGGCCGCCTCGTCATCGAGGAAGATGTCGATGTCCGGCGTTTAGAGTCGTTGGACGAATCGGCACACGCGATTCTTGGCTATTTGCTGGGCGGCAATCGCGGTTGAACTCTGTGGCCCACACGATCGTTTTCAGAATCCGCCCGACTTGCTCTTTTCTCCGCGCGCTGGACCATCACAATAACGAAATGTGTTTGCGCTTTGGTCCTCGAATGATGTGGCTCCTGCTGGCCGCCGGCGTCGGAGTGATTATCGGCCTGGGAAGTTTTACTTTTTCTTACGGCGAGGGCGGGTCTTATTTCAGCAGCGATCCCAAATCGTGTGTGAATTGCCATATCATGCGCGAACCGTACGATGCATGGCAAAAAGCAAGCCACCATGCGTTTGCCACTTGCAACGATTGCCACGTCCCCCACGACTTTGTGGGGAAATATCTGGCCAAGGCGGACAACGGCTTCCGGCATTCCAAGGGTTTCACGCTGCAGGATTTCCACGAGCCCATTCGCATCAAGCCGCGAAATGCCCGCCTGGTTCAGGAAAACTGTATTCGCTGTCACGAAGACATAACCCGAGAAATCACCAGCCACGGCTCGGCTGGAGATCCATCGAACAACTGTTTGCGATGCCACTCCACAGTCGGTCATCGATAGGGATTGTGGTTAAACGGTCGGAGGATCAACAACCGATGTCGGACACAATTCCTTCCCGGTCTCGCGGCCGGCAATTCTGGCCGTTCTTGCTCACCATCATACTTACGGCCCTTGGCGCGTTTGGTCTGGCGGCACTGTTGGTGAACATCGTTGAGCGCAAACAGGAAGGGCAGTCGCATTACTTTGAAGTCGTCGGTTTGAGTGAGGACGTCGTCGATCCGGAGATTTGGGGCCGCAACTTTCCGCGGCAATACGACGGATATCGCCGGACGGTCGATAATGAGCGTTCGCACCACGGCGGCAGCGAAGCGCTGCCGCCATCGAAACTCGAAGCCGACCCACGCTTGAGGCGCATCTACGCCGGTTATGCCTTCAGCGTCGATTATCGTGAGAAGCGCGGCCATGCGTTCATGCTCCACGACCAGGAACAAACCGAACGCGTCAAGCAGTTCAAACAGCCCGGCGCGTGTCTGCATTGTCATGCATCGGTCCTGCCCGCGTTCCGATTCGCGGGCAACGGCGACATCATGAGAGGATTCGAAAAGGTTTGCGCCATGCCCTACGCCGAGGCTCACGACCTCGTGGACGCCAAGGGCGAACGGCTGGTCAAGCATCCGGTGGCTTGCATTGACTGCCATGATCCCAAATCAATGCAACTTAGGGTCACGCGACCGGGGTTTCTAAATGGGATCCAGGCATTGGTCGAAGGCGATGCGGACCTGCCGCACCTTCCCAGCGTGGTTCAATGGCGGAAAGATCGCAAATCTGGAAGAGTCAAAGAGGGCGACCACTACGAACCCAACGTTCGGGCCACGCGGCAGGAGATGCGCAGTTTCGTTTGTGGGCAATGTCACGTCGAGTACTACTTCAAGGGCACCGGAAAACTGCTCACTTATCCGTGGCAGAAAGGACTGAAGGCCGATCAGATTGAAGAGTATTACTCGCAAGTTGGCTTCACGGATTGGGTCCACGCGGAAACGCAAGGACAGCTTCTCAAGGCGCAGCATCCCGAATTTGAAATGTGGAACCAGGGGATTCACGCCCGCAGCGGAGTGGCCTGCGCCGATTGCCACATGCCTTATCAGCGCGTCGGTGCCGTCAAGGTCAGCGATCATCAGGTCCGTAGCCCAATGCTGCAAGTAAATCGGGCTTGCCAAACCTGCCACCGGTTCGATGAGGAAGAGATCAAAGCGCGAGTTGAGATCATCCAAAACCGCACCCGCGACCTGGCCGGGCGAGCCGAGGACGCTTTGATTCAAATGCTGGATGCCATCGGAGAAGCTCGCAAGAATGGAGCCGCGGCCGAAGGATTGAAGCCTGCCCACGACCTGCATCGTCGCGCGCAATGGCGCGTTGATTTCGTTCTCTCCGAGAATTCCAGCGGTTTCCATTCGCCGCAAGAAGCGGCCCGTCTTTTGGCGGAGGCCATCGATTTTGCGCGCCGAGCTCAGATCGAGGCAATTCGCGCGGCGGGGAACAAGAAATGACCTGCCCCGCTCCGCTTCCAGCAACCTCGTCGCCGTCGCCGCTGTTGGCATGGATTGCGTTGATTCGCATCAGCATTCAGCGACAAGCGCGGATGCGGCAGA
Organism: Gemmataceae bacterium; assembly: GCA_041495645.1. Taxonomy (GTDB): domain Bacteria; phylum Planctomycetota; class Planctomycetia; order Gemmatales; family Gemmataceae; genus JBGQCZ01. The sequence continues at coordinate 12,646 of JBGQCZ010000007.1, forward strand.
TGGTTTGGGTGGCGCTTTCGCTGATGGTGCTGGCCGTTGCTTTTGTCGCACTCAATACGCAACTAGGAAGCTGGAAACTCACCGAACGCCGTGCCAGACCATATCGGACGAATTACCAGCAATCGCTGCTTCAACTTTCGCGAATTGAGGCCGTGGCCGGGCATTCCGAACCGGCGATGGCGATTCACACGGCGATACTCGGCAGCACTTCAGCCATCTTGGAGCACTCGTCCTTTGTCGTATTTTCACGATGGGTGGTGTTTGCGATTTTTCAGAGTTTCCTGCTGCCCATCTGGACGCTGAGTTTTGCAACCGACGCGCTGGGGCACGAGCGCGAGAGCCGAACGCTGATTTGGCTTTTCACGCGCCCGCTGCCGCGCTGGTCGATTTATCTCGCGAAATGGCTCTCGGCTCTGCCGTGGTGTCTCGGCATGAATCTGGTGGGGTTTGCGGCGATTTGCATTGCAGCGGGCGAGCCCGGTTATTTGGCAATGCGAATGTACTGGCCGGCAGTGGTGTGGGGCACTCTGGCCTTCTCGGCACTGTTTCACTTAATTGCGTCTTTTTTCCGCCGTCCCGCCATCATCGGGCTGATCTATGCGTTTTTCTTTGAGACGCTGGTTGCCGACTTGCCCGGTGATCTGAAACGGGTCAGTCTGAGCTACTATGTGCGCTCGCTGATGTATGATTCAATCGGCGGTTTGGGGTTGGAACCGGAGTCGCTGACCGTCTATTCGCCGGCGAGCGCGTGGACCGCCCGCGGCGTGCTGATCGGAGTCACCGTCGTCCTGACCATTGTTGGAATGTACGCTTTCTCCCGCCGTGAATTCAGCGAGGATGTCTAAGCATGACCGAGGACCTGGCCGGGACCGACATGGACGAAGGCTCGCCGCTTCACGGATACCAGGGTGAACGGGACCGCTCGACGGGACCGGTCGTGCCGCCGGCGCCTTCAGTGGCGATCAGCCGCGAAGTCGGCGCTCGCGGCGGCGAAGTCGCGCGCCGGTTTGCCACGAAGACCGGTTGGCCGTTGTACGACGCCGAATTGCTCGGCTACAGCTCTCAGGATCCGGAAGCGTTGAGCACGCTGCTGGCGGAATTGCCGCCCGAAGCTGGTAAATGGATCGAAGGTCGAATGATGTCCTTGCGCAGCCTCGGGGTGTTGCGCAACGATCCATCTTTCGAATCGGTGTCGCGCTTGATCCTCGCCCTCGCGGCCAAGGGCGAGGCGGTTTTTGTCGGACGCGGCGCGGGCTTCATCCTCCCCCGCGAAACGACCATTCATGTCCGAATGATCGCGCCGCTTGCCGACCGGATTTCGTACATGAGCCAGTGGCTTCGCTTGTCGCGCGCCGAGGCCGAAGCGCAGGTTGCCACGCGCGAGGCGAAACGCGCCGAGTTCCTGGCCCAATGCCTGCATTTGTCCGACGACGGCATCATTTACGACATGGTCTTGAATTCGAGCGCCTTGGGCGAGGAACTGTGCGCCGAGTTGATCTTTCAGGCGCTGTCGTGCAAAAGACCGAAGAAGCCGTCGGATAGTTCCGAGTCGTTCGTCGTATGAGTTCTTCCGCGTTCACGGAATTGAGAGATCTGGTTCTTGACCGCCGTCCGCCGGTCGCGGTGATACTCGGATCGGGATTGAATCAAGTCGTCGACGATCTACCATGTTTGGCGTCCGCGCGCTTCGATGAACTACCGGGTATGCCGGCCACAAACGTCACGGGGCACCGAGGACGACTGGGTTTGTTCGAGTTCACCGGTTCAACCCTATTCGTTTTTCAAGGACGACTGCACCGCTACGAAGGGCATTCGAAAGAAATCGTCGAAAGACCCGTGCGACTTGCCTTCGATTGGGGAGCTCGCACCATTCTGCTGACAAATGCCTGCGGTGGGATCGGGCCGCGGCAACAGGCCGGCACGCTGATGGCCATCCGCGACCACATAGACGCGATGCGTCCGAATTGGTGGCGAGAGCGAAGCCAGGAACCTACTTCACCCTACTCGTTGGATCTGATGCGTCTGCTCCGCCAAGCCGCTGCCGAGTCTGGAGTCGAGTTGACCGAAGGAGTCTATGCGGGCGTCACCGGCCCGAACTACGAGACTCCCGCCGAGGTTCAAGCATTGAAGGCCATCGGTGCGGACGCAGTCGGAATGTCCACGATTCTTGAAGCCAACGCGGCGCATTCACTCGGGATGAAAGTCGCTGCCGTATCGTGCATTGCCAATCGAGCCGCCGGGCTTTCCGCTAACCCTCTTAGTCATCTGGACGTCTTGTCCGTTGTTCAGTCGGCTGCTGCACGAATGTCGCGTTTGTTGCGGGCTTTCTTGACGGAAGTTGTTGCAAATCAGGGAACTTGACGCTCGACGGTCCACGTCTATATTGTCCCCATCGGCGTTTGTGATTTTTTTCACGAAGTCGGGTCCGCCAAGGGAATGGGGGCAAGTATGCTGTTGGCTTCGCGTCCAAACTCGATGCCCGCAAGCGCCGTTCCCGCCTTCGAACTCACCACGTACTACCCCATTTTTCTCTACCTCGGCGCTTGCATCCTAATTCCGGCGGCCGCGATCATCGGATCGTATTTTGTCGGACCGCGCAAGAGTACCGCCGTCAAGCTGATGCCGTACGAGTCGGGCATGGACCCGATCGGCGACGCGATGCAAAAGTACGACGTGAAGTTCTATCTGATCGCGATTCTGTTTCTTGTCTTCGACGTTGAACTGCTCTTTCTTTATCCGTGGGCCGTTCTCGCCTACGGCCCGGAAGCCGATCCGGTCTGGAAGGCGGCATTTGGGCGGATCGTGTTCATCGAGATGCTGGTTTTCATCGCGACCCTGGTCGTGGCGTACGTCTACGCCTGGCGCAAGGGGGTCTTCCAATGGCGCTGAAACCCAACGACAACTTTCTGATCAGCAAGCTCGATTGGATCGCCAATTACGTTCGTTCCAACAGCCTTTGGCCGATGCCGTTCGCGACTGCCTGCTGCGGAATCGAACTCATGGCGACCGCATCGAGCCGCTACGATCTGGCACGCTTCGGTTCGGAAGCGATGCGATTCACGCCGCGGCAATGCGACGTGATGATCGTGGCCGGCCGAGTCGTGATGAAGATGGTGCCGGTGATGCAGCGCATCTGGTTGCAAATGCCCGAGCCGAAATGGTGTATTTCAATGGGCGCATGCGCCTCGAGCGGCGGAGTCTTCGACACGTACGCGGTCGTGCAGGGAATTGACCGCTTCATTCCGGTGGATATTTACGTGCCGGGTTGTCCGCCGCGGCCGGAGCAGTTGATCCGGGCGGTGATGGATTTGCAAGAGCGCGTGCGGCAAACGGGTACGGCGTTCGGCACCGAATTTCGCGAGCGAACAAGATCGGAAAAACCTCGGTCGCTGGCACTCGAATTAACGCCGGCGGAGACGGTGGTCGCGCCCGGCGATTACCGAACCGCCACCAAGGCATGGGAAAAATAGCGGGCATTCTCCATGAACCACGACGCCACACTCGCGAAACTCAACGGAAGCTTTGGCGCCGATGCGTTCAAAACCAGCGAATTCCGCGACAATTTCCGCATCAACGTGGGCGTGGACAAACTGCACTTCATGTTGAAGTACCTCAAGGAAGAGTGCGGTTTCGACATGCTCGTGGACATTACCGCCGTCGATTACCTTCACTATCCCAACGCGACCGACCGCTACGGCGTTGTTTATTGCCTCACCAACATGAAGACCGGCGAGCGAGTCGTTGTTAAGACGTTTGTCAACGATCCGGAACCGGTCGCGCCGTCGTGCTTCTCGCTGTGGAAAGGCGCCGATTGGATGGAGCGCGAAGTGTTCGACATGTACGGGATCGAGTTCGAAGGCCATCCCGATTTGCGCCGCATCCTGATGCCCGAGGAATTCATATCGTTCCCGCTGCGCAAGGACTACCCGCTGCGCGGCCGCAACGAACGCCATAACTTCCCGCTGATCACGCGGGCCGAGAGTTAATTCCACATGCCGTTGGAAATGCTGGAATCGGTTGACGAGGAGCGGGTAGACAAGGACTACCTGTACACGCTCAACTTCGGCCCGCAGCACCCGGCCACGCACACGACCCTGCGCTTGATCCTCACTCTTGACGGCGAGAATGTCGTCAAAGTTGTCCCCGATATTGGCTATTTGCATTCAGGCTTTGAGAAGCTCGGTGAGGATTTGGATTTCAATCAGTATGTGACGATTGTCGATCGCATGAATTACATCTCGCCGATCGCCAACGAAATCGCCTGGCACCACACGATCGAAAAATTGCTGGGAATCGATCTTACTCCACGAGCGAAATATCTGCGCGTGATTTTCGCCGAAATCGCTCGCATCAGCGATCACTTGCTCAATGTCGGCGCCGCGGCCCTCGATCTCGGTGCATTTACCGCATTTCTTTACGGCTTTTATCAACGCGAGAAGTGTTACGACATTTATGAGACCGCCGCGGGCCAGCGGTTTCATCCGAGCTACACGCGCGTCGGCGGGTTCGCCGCGGACGTGACCGACGATTGGATTCGCAAAGTCCGTGAGTTCGTCCGCGATTTTCCCAAGGCCCACGCCGACATTCGCCGCCTACTCGACCGCAACCGCATTTTCATCGATCGCACCAAGGGCATCGGAGTCCTCTCGAGAGAGGACGCGATCAACCTCAGTTGCAGCGGGCCAATCGCCCGCGCGAGTGGCGTGGTCCGCGACTTGCGCAAGGATGAACCCTACTTGGCCTACAGCGACTTCGATTTCAAGGTCGTATGCGCCAAGGCCGGCGATTGTTACGCCCGTTACCTCGTGCGCATGGATGAGATGAACGAGAGCCTGAAGATCATCGCGAAAGCGATTGAGAATCTGCCGTCTGGGCCGGTCAACGTCGATGTGGAAGGCAAGGCCGTCGTGCCGGACAAGTCGGCGGCCTATCGCAGCATCGAGGGGCTCATTCAGCACTTCGAGTTGTTCATGACCAATCGCCAGTGGACGCCGCCGGTGGATGAGCTTTACGCCGCGAACGAGACGGCGAATGGCGAATTGGGCTTTTACGTCGTGTCCGACGGCACCGGCAAAGCGTACCGGGCGCGGACGCGCCCGCCGAGTTTCATCCATTTCGCGATCTTCCCTTACTTAATCGAAGGGCATCAGATCAGCGACATTGTGGCGGTTCTCGGCAGCCTGAATATCATCGCCGCGGAATTGGACCGATGAGTGTATTGAGTCCCGAAATTCGGCAACGGATCGAGGCGTACATCCCTCGGTATCCGAGCAAGCAAGCAGTGACGCTGCCCGCGCTGCACATCGTGCAGGATGAGTTGCGCTGTGTGCCCAACGAAGCCATCCGTGAAATCGCCGACATGCTCGACCTCAGCCCGGCCGAGATTCACGACACGATGAGCTTTTATGGCATCTTTCGCGACGAGAAGAACAAACTCGGTAAGACGCGCCTATGGGTCTGCCGCGGGCTCGCGTGTGCGATCCGCGGCGGCGAGGAATTGCTCGCCGACGTCTGTCACAAGCTGAAGGTCAAACCCGGCGAAACAAGTACGGATGGGAAAATCACCGTTGAGTATGCGGAGTGTATTGGAGTGTGTGAAGGCGCGCCGGCTGTGTTGATCGATGATGCCGGCCGTCCGGACGTCACGCCCGACCGACTTGATGCCTTGATCGACGAGTTGAAGAAACGATAATCATGCCCGATTTCGAGCCCGTTTTGCTCCGTCGCATCCTCAAGAAGGCAAGCCCTTCGCTGGATGCCTATCGCGCCGACGGCGGGTATCGCGGGTTGCAAAAAGCCGTTTCGGAAATGACTCCGGAGCAGGTCGTCGAACTCGTGAAAGGTTCGGGCCTGCGCGGCCGCGGCGGGGCCGGCTTCCCCACTGGGTTGAAGTGGACCTTCCTTCCCAAGGGCCATCCCGGTCCGATTTACATGTGCATCAACGCGGACGAAAGCGAGCCCTGCACATTCAACAATCGCGTGTTGATGGAGGAAGACCCACACCAGGTTTTGGAAGGCATTATCCTGTCGAGCTACGCGACCAAGGCGACCACCGCTTATCTGTACGTTCGGTATGAATACGGCCCAGCGACACGGGCGATGCAGAAAGCCATCGACGAGGCGTACGCCTCCGGGTTATTGGGCCGAAAGATCCTGGGCAGAGAGTCCTTCAATCTCGAAGTGTTCGTACATCGCGGCGCCGGGGCCTATATCTGCGGCGAGGAAACGGGCCTCATCGAAAGTCTTGAAGGCAAGCGGGCCTGGCCACGGATCAAGCCCCCCTTCCCCGCCGTCGAAGGCGCGTTTCGCAAACCAACCGTCGTTAACAACATTGAGACGGTCGCTTGCGTGACGCACATCGTCGACCGTGGGGCCGACTGGTTCAAGTCGATCGGCATTCCGCCCGACCCGAAGAACCCGCGCGACGCCGGCAGTTACGGCCCGAAGCTGTATTGCATTAGCGGGCACGTCAACAAACCGTGCCTGGTCGAGTTGCCGCTCGGCGTCACGGTTCGCGACTTGGTGGATCAACACGGCGGCGGGGTCTGGAAAGGCCGTATAGCCAAAGCCGCCATTCCCGGCGGACTGAGCATGGGCTTCATTACCGAGTCCGAATTCAACATGCCACTCGATTTCAACGGCCCCGGTAAAGTCGGTTGTTTGGGACTTGGCACCGCCGCCGTAACGGTAATCGACGATCAAACGAGCATGGTCGACGTGCTGCACAACATTTGCCGCTTCTTCGATCACGAATCGTGCGGACAGTGCACGCCGTGCCGCGAAGGCACCGACTGGATGCTGAAGATCGTGGACCGCATCCGCCGCGGACAAGGCCGCCGGGAGGATCTCGACATTCTAATCGAAGTCGGAGATCGCATCGGCATCATGCCCGGCACGACGATTTGCGGGTTGGCCGACGGCGCAGGGTGGCCGGTGAAAACTGGCATTCGAAAATTCCGCGCCGAGTTCGAGTCGTACATCAAGGCCGGAACCAAGACTAGGACGCTGCCGCTGGTCGGAGCGCACCACTAAGCCGCTTGCGGCGTCGCAAGTATCCGAGGAACTCGCTTATGAGAACCGCGACTCTCTGCCTTGTGATGCTGCTCGCGTGCATGGTCGGATGCAAGGGCAGGAAACCGAAGGAATCGACTCCGTCGTCACCCCAAAAATTGGATGCCATGGACCGGATCATCAAAAATACGAAATCGAACCTGAACGCCATTCAAGTCCACGACCTACAGCTTTTCATTGCACAAATGGAGATCGGCGAGGGTCGAATGCCCAGCAAGGATGAGATACTTGATTACGCGAAGAAGGAGAATCCGAAGCTTTATAAGCTGCTTGATGAAGGCGCCTTCGTGTTGACCGGCAGCAAGATTCGCGAGAGCGTTTGGGCCTATGAGAAGGATGCACCGACCGACGGCGGTTGGGTCCTGACTAATGTCGGCGAATTCAAGATGACCGCCGAAGAATTGAAGCAAAAGTTGGGGAAGTAAGCGAAATGGCCATCGTTTACGTCAACGGCAAGGCAACCGAGATCGGCGACAAGGAGCGCTTGAATTGCGTTCAGGCCGCCGAGCGCGCCGGCGTGTTCGTGCCGCATTATTGCTGGCATCCCGCACTCACGGTCGTCGCCAGTTGTCGCATGTGCCTGGTCGAATTTGGCGAGAAGAAGGACGACGGCTCGATTGTCATCCAGCCAAAGGTCCTTCCCGGCTGCCAGACGCTCGTGAAGCACAACTCAGTGGTCGTCACCGACAGCCCGAAGGCCAAGAACGCCCAGGCGCAGACGCTCGAAGGATTGTTGCTCAATCATCCGCTCGATTGCCCGGTGTGCGATAAGGCCGGCGAATGCAAGTTGCAGGACTTCAGTTACGAATACGGCCACGCCACCAGCCGCATGATCGAGCCAAAGAACACTCCGCCGAACAAGCCCGAGATTAGCTCCAAGATCGCGCTGTTTACCGATCGCTGCATCATGTGCTCGCGCTGCGTCCGCTTCACGCGCGAGATTTCGGGTCAGGCCGAATTGCAGGTGATCAATCGCGGCAGCCATTCCGAGATCGACGTGTTCCCCGGCGAACCGCTCGAAAACAAACTTGCCGGCAACGTGGTCGATCTCTGCCCTGTCGGCGCGCTTGGTAGCAAGGACTTCCTGTACAAGCAACGCGTCTGGTATCTGAAACCAACGGACAGTGTTTGCCCCAATTGCAGCACGGGTTGCAGCATTCATTTGGACGCGAACAAAGATGTGGTCTTCCGCCTTCGTGCTCGCGAGAACCCGCAGGCCCAAGGCTATTTCATGTGCGATGAGGGCCGCTACGGCTATCACTACGCGAACTCGAAGGAGCGGTTGGCCCGGCCGCTCGCTCGACAGGGCGACAAGTTGGCGCCCAGCGCGTGGAAAGACCTGCTTCCCGCCCTGCGCCGCGACCTCGCCGATGTCGCCGGGAGCAAGCCCGCCCAAGTCGTGGCGGTGTTCTCGCCGTATCTCACCTGCGAAGAAGCATACCTGCTCGCCAAATACTTCAAAGGACTTTCGAATGACGTTCGCCTGGCGCTGGGACCCATTCCCGTCGTTGGCGAGGACGACACCTACCCGAAGGATCGAAAAGGCAAGCCGATTCAGCCGGTGGCGTTCACGATTCGCGCTGAGAAATGCCCGAATCGCCGCGGAGTCGAGGAAGTTCTCAAACACTTTGCGGGCGCTGTTGTTACCTTCGCTGCGGTCGTGAAAGACGCGAGTGATGGCAAGATCGCGGCCGCATTCGTCACCGGCGGTTATCCGCCGGGAATTCCCGCATTCTCCGATCGCGACGTGCAAGCTCTCAAGAAGGTTGACCTGCTGATTGTTCAGGACTTCTTCGCATCGCCGCTGACCGCCGCGGCGAAGTATGTGCTGCCCGCAACGGCGTTCTCCGAAAAGAGCGGAACGTTCGTTAACCACGCGAACCTGGCGCAAGCGATCA
>JBGQCZ010000008.1:0-20464 GCA_041495645.1 Gemmataceae bacterium
CAACAAATTCCACGCTCAACCATAGAACACAATTCCGGTGACACCTCAATTTTTTCACTACAACCGGAAAAATCCACCGTATCGATTGGAACGGCCGTTCACTAAAAATCGCGGTTTTTCGGTCCTTGCGATACCGATTCGAGGCGATTACACTCCTTTCTTGCGCCGGTTTCACCTGGAGCCGCTCCTATGTTGATTCGCTTGGTGTTGATTCCGTTGGCCTTGGCGTTTGTCGGCCGCGTCTTCGGAGACGACGCCGACCTGATCCTACATCACGGAAAAATCGCGACCGTCGATCGGCAATTCGGCGTTCACCAAGCCCTGGCCGTCAAGGATGGCCGAATTCTCGCGGTTGGCTCCAGCGACGAGGTGCTCAAACTCAAAGGGCCGAAAACGGAAGTGATCGACGTGGGCGGGAAGCTCGTGCTGCCGGGGTTGATCGATTCGCACGTCCATCCCAACGGCGCGTGCATGACCGAATTCGATCATCCGTTGCCACACTTCGAGACCATCAAAGACGTGCTCGACTACATTCGCTCGCGGGCAACAATCCAGCCGGAAGGCAGTTGGATCACGCTCAGCCAGGTTTTCATCACGCGGCTGAAGGAGCAGCGATACCCGACGCTTGCCGAACTCGACGAAGCCGCGCCCAAGCATCCGGTCGTCTACGCGACCGGCCCGGATGCTTCGGTCAACTCGCTGGCCCTGAAACTGAGCAAGATCGACAAAGACTTCAAGGTCGCCGACGGCGGGCCGGGCCACGCCGAAAAAGACGCGAAGACCGGCGAACCAAACGGCATTCTGCGAAGCTGCACCCGCTACGTGAAATCGCAACCCTTCGGCCGCGAACCCACCGAAGGCGACCGCACCGAGCGACTGTTGGCATTACTGAACGATTACGCGAGCGTCGGCCTGACCGGCATCATCGACCGCGACGCCGCTCCCGATCACATCAGCCGATACCAGAAACTCCACGAAGCCGGAAAGTTGCCGCTGCGCGTGGCCATCTCGCACAGCATCGGCGCCAACGGGGCCACCGAGGACATCCAGAAGGCGATCAAGAAAGTAGCGGAACATCCGCTGTGCAAAGGCGGGCCAATGCTGCGCATCGTCGGCATTAAGACCTATCTCGACGGCGGCATGCTCACCGGCAGCGCCTATATGCGTCAGCCGTGGGGCGTGAGCAAGATCTACGCCATTGAAGATCCCCAATATCAAGGCCTGCGCTTCATCCCGAAGGAAAAGCTGACCGCCATCGTGCGCACGGCGGTTGAAAGCGGGTTGCAATTCACGGCCCATTCGGTCGGCGACGGCGCCGTCCACGCGCTGCTCGAGGCCTACGAGGAAGTGAACAAAACCGTGCCGATCGCGAAAACCCGACCCTGCATCACGCACTCGAACTTCATGAGCGCGGAGGCCATTCGGAAAATGGTTGAGCTGGGGGTGGCCGTCGACATCCAGCCGGCTTGGCTCTATCTCGACACGCGCACTCTCGTGGCCCAATTCGGTTACGACCGGCTGCGCTATTTCCAGCCGCTCCAGAGCATCTTCAAGGCGGGCGGAATCGCCGGCGGCGGTTCCGATCACATGCAGAAAATCGACTCGCTGAAATCGATCAACCCGTACAACCCCTTCTTGGCGATGTGGACAACAATTACCCGCAAAGCCAAATGGTACGACGGCCAGCTCCATCCGGAAGAAGCCCTGACCCGCGAACAAGCCATCCGTTTCTACACGATCAACAACGCCTACTTGATGTTCCTGGAAAACGAGGTGGGCTCGCTGGAGCTGAAGAAGCGCGCCGATTTCGTGGTGCTGGATACCGATTTGTTGACCTGCCCCGTCGATGCCATCCGCGCGGCGAAGGCGCTGCGGACGTACGTAAACGGCAAGCTGGTATTCGCGCGAAATTCGCCGTGAGACAAAGGTCGATCGATCAATCAGGAATGCTAACCGTCTCGCCGCCGGCGCGTGTGGCGAGGGCGGGCAGGATGGAATCGGCGGAGTAGCTAAGGAAACGAACCGAGCCGTCGGCAAACGCGAAGTTAGCCCCGCCGGAATGGGGGCTCCAGAAATGAAACACGTCACACTGGTTGAAGGTCCGGCCAGCCTTGAAATGATACGGCCCATCGGGACAATTGGGGGCATAGGTGCCAATATTGGTTTCACGCACGCCCAGCACCATTTCGCCGGAACCGTCTTGGCTCTGACCCCAACCGGCGTACCACCAGCCTAACACCTCGTTCGCGCTGGGTGGCCGCTCCCCGACCATGAGCGTGTTGCTGGTGCCGTCGAGAATGTCAGCGAAACGGACGCGCGAGTCGCGGAAGAGCAAGCCGTCCCTGGAGACCTGATTGGACCCTTCCACTCCAAGGTAGGAAGTGAATGCCGGATGATCCTTCATAGCCATACTGGGCGTAAAAACGCGGTCGTCCAAGGGACACGCAAACGGCAGCACGACCGTGGCGCGGGCCGAATGCGGGGGCACGTGCAGGAAATTTCGATCGATCGCGTAAGCGTCCACCACTTGCCGCCACAGCGCCTCCTGCTCCAAGAACGGCAAAATGCGTGCATTCCAACTCACGTACGGCATCACTTCGCTAGGACCGCCAACCGTAATCCCCGGCGGCAATCGGCGCGCGACGTCGTGATATTGGTGCAGCGCTAGCCCCACCTGGCGCAGATTGTTGCCACAGCGCGCCCGTGCGGCGGCGGCCCGGACGCTTTGCACGGCCGAAAGGGTTAAACCGACCAGAATTGAAATGATGGCGATGACGACCAGGAGTTCGAGCAACGTAAATGCCGTCCGCGGAGATGAGCTTGGCCCATTTTGGTCTGCAGCAGGCGGCAACGCCTTCACACGTCGCCGTGAATGCAGATACCACACCAAGGCGCCGGCACCTGCCAGCACCAACCCGAGCAGGCCCAGGCCGATACCATAGCGCCGCGTTCTGCTAGGCTTCGTCGTTTCGGGGAGCTGGCCGACCGGTTTGACGACAATGGGCTGTCCCCCCAATGAGTTGTCGTAGACGCCCACGTAATCGGGAGCGCCAAAGCTGCGGTAGTCGAAAAGGCTGTCGTCCACCGGCTCGTTGATACTCTCCCACTTGATGTCGAATTCATACACGGCGGACCAGACACCTTTGGAACCAACGGCATGGTGATGCTTGACCGGCACCCAGATTTCGCCGTGCCGCTCCCACTGTGTTTCCGACTTCTCGACGACGGTCCACGGAGCGTTCGGGCTGTTCGACGGGCGTTGGAGCCCTTCGTAACGGACTGGCGTAAATCCGTTTCGTACGTCGATCCAGAAGCGCGTATCCCCGTCCGGGACGGGAGCCGGCCCCGCCCAGCTAATGAGCCACAGAGACGGGTTGGAGCGATCGACCTTGGGGATCGAGGGCATTGCGGCGTACCTGTCCAACAAGGTCTTCAGGTCGTATTCGTGCCTCCGCGCCAACTCGTAGTAGAGGCCGAGGGCTCGCAAGTCGAAATAACCCATTCTAAAGTCGCTCCTTCGGCTGCCAAACGACGCGGAGACGGTGATCGACGGAGCCAAGTCCTCCTGCCACCAGCTTGCTTTCTTGCCGTTGTCGTAGAAATGACTCTTAGTGATACCCTTCATGGTTTTTCCGCCGAGCACACGCCCGGGCTGTTTGGGGTCCTCGTGAAGGACCGCGGACGGGTCGATCACCCAACCAGGTTTACTGCAGTCGAAGCGAGTTTTCGACTCTCCGTCGAAGGCGGCGAATATGGTGATCGGGCCGTCAAACGAGGGTCTGGATTCCGACGGATCTCGGGCGATGAACCGGCCAGTGATCTGGCAGACGCCGCGCTGAAGCTTGCCCCGCTCGTGGCGCATGCCGCTGAGGACGAAATTGAAATCCTCCTTTGGATCCCGGTCTTGGGCGCGGGCACGCGCGTCGAGTCCCAAGATGACCCCCGAGCACAACGCGATACGAAATATGCAGGTCATGTAGGATCCCGTCATCTGATCATCGTTCGATCGTGGGCGCGCTCTCGTTCAATCTTGGGCCATTGTCGGCTCGCTAGGGGCAAGTACCAGAGAGTTGGGCAGTACAACGTTGATCATACGGCGTGAAGTTCGGCGGGTCGCTGGAGGAACAGCGATATTGTTGTACCGTCGGTTCCCACCAACAGCCCCCCCATGGAGTGATACACGGCGACTGCTCACTGCAAGTAACGATGCCGTTGTTGCACGGCGGTGCTGTGGAACAGACCTTATAACCTGTTGGCTGGTCGATGTTGCATAGGTTGTAGTTGTTGGTAGTGGGACGCAACTCGACGGTGCCATTCGGGCAGCAACGAATTGCTCCCCCGTAGCAGGAGATACACTGTACGTCATCGCAGTGAGTAGTGTTGCCCTGGCAGTTGTTCAGCTGAGCTGTAAAGCACGTGATCGGCGCGCCGCCACGATGGACTTCCGACGTGGTTGCAGTAACCTCACTTGGCGCTTGCGACGCCAGTACGAGCAAGCACAGGCCAAGGGCCAGGCACGTGCTGGCCACGAGAGACATTAACACGCGATTTGCACGGTTCATCAATAAACCTCCAGTTTGAGAGCCCCTGCTCCACTTCAGAACATGAAACACGCGAACTTCCCGTCCCGAGCTTCATTTTCGTGCTAACGAGTTTGATTCTTAGCGCCTGTCGCTCTCCATAGTCGTCGCAAGCAATATGCGCCAACGCCGAGTAAGACTATGCCGAAGCCCGCTACGATGAAACGAACGGTCGAGTCCGTCTGGATTGAGGGCTCCATTCCTGCCGGAGCGCACACAAGCACGGCGTCGGAGCATCGTCTCCGCAATCGCCACCAAGATACGTCCTGTTCCCCTTTCGTACCGTCCCAAACCGTGGCGGACCAGCGATCACATTGCTCCAGCACGACAAAATGATTGCCGTTGACGTGCAGAATGACCGGATAAGGCGTCGAAGGCACATCCAGCGTACCCAACCGAGCAACGCGACATGAGATCCCTCGGCGGCGCAGCACATTCGCAAGATCTTCATAAGAAACGATACCGCCGCGCGGAGAGTCGTACAGATCTTCGACCACATCGGTCAGGTCAACGCGCTCTTTCATGAGTTCCAAAACTCGGTGCACACACCGCGCTCCGCAGAGACTCTCATCCCCGCGTGCGGTTGAAACCGAGGCCAGCATCGCGACTAGAGCCAGCGCGGTCGTCCGGTAGAGATACACGCAGTCCTCCCGTCAACCCATTCCCAACGCCACCCGGCCTTATTCGAACCAAGCTCGCACTGGCAATTGAACCGAAACTCCATTGGGAGCATTGATCTTCAATGACCCTGAGTGAACACCCGGGCGGTCGTTGGTTGACCGCACTATTTCCACGCTCAGCATGACCTCCCCGGAATTCGCATCGCGGCGCAAGTTGGCTTTGAACTCCGATCCTAAGTCCGTGGTCACGGTGAGATCGGCAGCACTTCTTTGCAGTTCCGCGTCGTGAAAACGAAGGCGGACGGTGCACTTCTTGATTGCGCCGGGAGGGACCAGGCCAAAGAACACATCCGGGGGGGAAACACTGATGCGCGACAGCACGCTGGCCCGGCATCGAATGCGCAACCGGTCATCCCTTACAGCTGCGGCAAACGTGATCCAACCGTCGTGGTCTGTCCCCGCTGCGCCCGCAGGCGGCGAGAACGTAAGCCGAAAACGGTGAAGTGTCCCGTCGCCTGCGTCTTGAGCGCTAATGACTTTGTCCGAACCCAGCAGGGTTACAGTCACCCACGGAACGCCGCTCACGATGGGCGCCCCTGCGAATTGCTCGTCGGCCCTCGGCATGAAGACCTGAAGGTTTTTGTGTACTTGTCCACCGGGCAACACGCCCCCGAATGAGACTTCATCGGACGATGGCTCCGCCCAGTTGCGCACAAGCCCCCGAATCTGAACGACAACTGGTTCAACGTCTTTCTCTTTGAACTTGAGGATGATCCGTTGGGAAACGGCACCCGGGCGCCCGACGGGGCTCGATAACGGAACTTCAGCTCCCAGCTCTCACCAGGGCCGGCGACATTGGAATTCAATTCATGGACAACACAGATGCAATCCCTCGAAACGTTGCTGACGGTGCGGGGCTCGGGCGAGTCGTTGGTTACCGACACCAGTCGTTCCGCTACACTGCCCGGGGGCCACAAGACCCATGTCAAAATCTACAATCCGGTAGCTAGCGCCTGGATCGGTTTTTGTATCGCTCAAGACGGTGCCCGGATCCGGTTCGTGGTGGAAATAGGACAAGGAGATCGCCGCACCCGAGGCAACTGCCCCCAGCGCGACCAGAATCATGCTGATCGTCCGCGGCGTCGGAATCCAGCAGTGGTTCATCATTTGGCACTCATTGGTTCATCATTTGGCACTCATTCCGTCAAGGCGGATAACACGGATTCAATCGCCCTTTGGACTCTTTCTGCGGCCCCTTGCTCTCGACAAGCACCGCAACCAGAACCAGCACCGCAAAGAGTTTTTCGCCGGCCGGTCCAAACCCCTCTACGTCAACGCCCAAACTACCGGTGAAATCGGGCTCCACCCGGAGATCAAGCAAAACCTTGGCCTCAATCGGTTCTGATGGGCGAACCGTAGTTTTGGTCAACTCCACTCGCAAACAAGCACAACTCGTCCTGATTCGGGCGATTTCGATTTCAGTCGTACCGTTGTTGGCAAGCCGGAAGATCGCGTTCTTTTGGCCTCCGGGTCTGACCTCGCCGAGATCGATCTCGATGGAAGACGGTTGCAGCATCTTCACTGCTTGCACGCGGTCTGGTTTTTGTCCGGAAACCGGCACAGCCTCGCAGCCGACAACCAGCCCTGTCAGGCTTGCCACGCTCAACACCTTTACCCGCGTACGGGCCCAGCCGTTACTGTCATTCATCGCCGCCTCCGTAATTTGATCCCCTCACCGCCAGGATTGGCGGATTGGCGGAGACGCCCTGACCGGCCAGTTTCAGGCCCGCGGCGACGAGCAGCAATAGCCCGAGCCCGATTCGCACCGCGTTCCACGAATAGGCTTTGAAGTTCATCAAACGCTCGTGGACTGGAATTCTTCGCTCGATCAAGTAACAGAACCAAATTGGAACACGATCACCTCATCATGTCAACCTGCGCGGGTCCTGCGCAGGTCCTGCGCAGGACCGATGGCGGCGACGAGGCTTTCTTTCAGTGGCGATTGGGGCGAAGGATTTCCCAACGGATTCCATTGGCGGCGCCGTTGGAGCCGAACCAGAGCAGGTCGATCAAGAGGCAGCCATTCAGTCGTTGGATGGCGTTTTCGAGTCGTTTCTGCCGATCAACTCCGAGATCAGGGGGCAACGGATCGAAAATGCATCGCGCCCAGTGCTGTTCCTGGAACGCCACGACAAGCAAAATCTGCTTTTTGGCGGGCCTATCGAAATGCTTGATCAGAAGGCCATCGAACCAAAGTTCGTGGTCCTTCTTTTTCCAACGGGGCTTGCATTTGGCGATCCACTGGGCAAACGCAGCCCCCGATTTGGTGAGCCTCAAGTGGATGACGCCGTTCGCCTTCCGGCGCTCAATCAAGTGGTGATCGAGAAGCCAAGCCTGACATTTTTTGCTGGTTCCGGCCGCTTCCATTTCGTGCAAGCTGGTTCCATCAAAGGAGTTAAGACCGCGCCCGGAAACGTGCAAGCGCGTGAGCAAGGTTGAAACCACGTTTGTGACCAGCGGCTTCGGGATGTCGATTAATGAGTGTTTCGGCGGTTTCATGGGGCTCCAATTCCTTCAGTTGAGCGTGCGGTCAAATAGGTTTCCGAAGATGGAGTCGAAATTTGCGGGACGAACTGGACAGATTTTGAGCGAATTTCCGAGTTATTTCAGGTAATTTCACGATGGCAGCTGGAATAGAAGCGGTCGGAATGCTCGCGAAAGGGCAACGCCGCGCCCCCTGGAACGGAATGAATTCCGTTCTACTTGCGCCGCGATGCGCGCTGGTTGTGTCGGCCGCTTTGTATCAAATGTTCACTATCTTGATCAACATTTTCTAAGGCGCACGATTTGGGCGCGCGCCGTCTTGCACCCTTACACCCTTACGGTTTTCCAAGCAGGAGACGCGTGGTTTTCAGAGGCGGCGGCTTGAATTTCCACGACACTTTTCCCCGTCGGCGCTGTTCATCTATTGTGGAATTCGCTGGACTCGCGAACCAGTTTCGGCCAAAACGACCGGTGGGTTCGCGTTCCACGCCAAACCCGTTCACCGCGAGATGCTCCGATGAAACACTGCACGCTGCTGGCCCTGATTCCGTTTCTCGCGCTCGCCGCCTTGACCATCGCCGACGAGCCGAAAGAGAAACCCAAGCCCGCCGAGCAAACCGAAAAGGCGGAGCTTGCCGGGTTTAAGACCGTGGAAACGGCGATTGCGGCCAAAGTTCAACCGCGCGGAACGGCGGTCGCGGCCGGGCAGACCGGTTATCTCGGCGTCTTCGTTCAGCCGGATGCCCAGGGCAAACTGGCGATCGAACAAGTCGGAGGCGATTCGCCGGCGGCCAAGGCCGGCGTCCGGGTAGGCGACTTGGTCGTCAAGATCGACGGGAATGAGGCGACGAGTCTGGAGACACTTCGCGGCCAGCTGCAAGCGAAAGCGCCGGGCGAAACCGTGAAGCTCACCGTGAGCCGCAAGGGCAAGGAAATGGAAGTCGCGGCCAAGCTCGTGGCGACAAGTAAGCCGATGAAGCTGAGCGGCCAGAGCGTGACGCTCGGCGTTCGCCTGGCGGATGGTGACGACGGCGCGGGCGTGAAGGTGGACACGGTCAATACTGATTCACCCGCCGCGAAAGCCGGCGTCAAGGTGGGCGATTTTCTTCTCAAGATTGACGGAACGGCTCTGCCCAACCGCGGCGCATTGAGCGACATGTTGGCGGACAAGAAGGTTGGCGACTTGGTAACGCTCGCGCTCAAACGTGAAGGGAAGGACGTCGAAGTGCGAGCGACGCTCGCCGCCGATCAGGGCGGCGGCGGACGCCGCGGCGGCGGCGCTGGTGGGGGCGGTGGATTCGGCGGCGGTCGCGGGGGCTGGGACGATCGGCTTCCCGGCGCTTGGAAAAAGGACGTCTATCGCCTCGCCGTCATCGGCATCGAGTATCCCGATGTCAAGCACAACGCGAAAGTCAGTGCCAATGACTGGACCACGTCGATGTTCAGCAAGGGCGAGTACAACAAAAACAGCCCCACGGGCTACAAGGTTTTCGGCAGCGTCAACGATTATTACAACGAGATTTCTTGCGGCGCGCTGCGCCTCGAAGGCAAAATGTTCGATTGGGTCGAGGTCACCAAGAAGCGATCCGAGTATTCGCAAGGCAACGGCACTGGCATGGGAGCTGGCGAAAAAACGGCACTGCTCGGCGAGGCCATGACGAAGCTACTCGACCGCGACGGCAAGGACGCGCTCAAGGATTTCGACGGGGTGTTCTTCTTATATGCCGGCGATCGCGTGCAAACTTCTCGCGGCGGGCTGTATTGGCCGCACCGCGCCAGCTTCAATCACAACGGCAAGCGCTGGCCGTACTTCATCGTGCAAGAAGGCGGCACGCGCATGACCAACATCAGCGTGTTCTGCCATGAATTCGGCCACATGCTCGGACTGCCCGATCTTTATGCCCGCCCGGAAAACCCCGGTTCCGAAGGCGTCGGCGTCTGGTGCGCGATGTCCAATCAACTCGGCGGCGGCCGGCCGCAACACTTCTCGGCATGGTCGAAGGAACAACTCGGCTGGCTCAAACCGTGTGTCATCGACCCGACGGTCAAACAGAAATTGATCCTTGGCCCAATCGAGAATTCGACCAAGGAGTGCTTCAAGGTGCTGGTGCGGCCGGATGGCAGCGAATACTACCTGCTCGAAAACCGCCGGAAGAAGGGCTTTGACACGGAACTGCCGGCCGAAGGCCTGCTCATGTGGCGCGTCGTCAACAACCGGCCCATCCTGGAGGAATCGCACGGCGTGGAGGGCCCTGCGGGTCCCCGAGTTTTTCCGAACGCGGTGCCGTTCCCGAGCACGGCGAACAATTCCTTCACGCCGTACACGATTCCATCGAGCCGCTCGCAATTGGGCGGCGGGCTGCCCGTTCACATCACCAATATCTCGCGCCTGCCGGACGGACGTATTTCGTTCTATGTCGGCTACGAATTCGAATGACGGGCCGCAGATCGTTTACGTTTCGCGTTCGCGTCGCCAGCAAAGTGCGAAACGTAACCCAAAGAAATTCGAGATGCAACCATGATTCGCCTGCGCCTGACCGCTCTTCTGATCGTGGTTTCGACCTCAACGGGTTTGGCCGACGATAAGCCGCCGGCACGCGACCAGCCTATTCAAACCGCCGTTCGCGAGTTGGTGAAGATGCAGGGCAACGGCGAGGCGCGGCGGACAAACCCGCCGGTTCCGCCGCTCGCTCGGCCGTTTGCGAGACGACGATTTATCTGCTTGGCGGCGGTTCGGTCGATCGGATACGTTCGGCCGTTGAAGCGTTTCAAACTCACTGGGACGAGTTGGAGAAGCGACGCAAGAAAACCGGCACCCACGAAGGGCCCTTCGGCATCGCCCCGTATTGCTTCTACTACGGCCACCGCTATGCCGCGCAGGCCATCGAGTTGCTTCCCGAAGCCGAACGCGCCAAGGCCCGCGACCGACTGCTCGCAACCCTGCTCAAGACGCGCGACGACGACGGCACCTGGAACGACCGCGTCTTCTCGCGCAGCCGCGCCTACGGCACCGCGATGGCCCTGATGGTGCTGCTCGAAGACAAAGCGCCGGCCGTGCCGAAACTCAAATAGGTCCGGCCGTCAGTCGTAGTACGGTTTGGTTTGCCTCGCCTGTCTCGCTTTCACACCGAGGTTGAGCTCATGCGACGTGCTTGCCGTTTCGCGGCCGGGTTTATTGGTGTGTGTCTTGTTGCATTTTGCTTCGTCAACGCTGCGAAAGCGGGACCCGTGCCGATGCTCGGCCCGGCGCCGATCAATCCGGCCGGAATTGACGGAGCCCTCTTACTCATAGGCAACGGCAAGATCGCGGACACGATCAAGAAGCAATTCGTGGACCAAGCCGGCGGCGAGAAAGCCCGGCTCGTTGTCGTGCCGTTGGCGAAAGACGTGCAAGGCGACAAGGACGGCGAAAAGATCGAGGCCGACTGGAAGGCCTTCAAACCGGAATCGGTCACGGTCATGCTTGCCGATAACCCAAAACTCTCGGACGCGTTGAAGTCCGCCACGGGAGTTTGGCTAGGCGCTGCGCCGAAATCCGGAGAAGCGTTGGCAGGTCTGTTGAAACGCAAGGGGATTATCGCGGCCGTGGGAAACGCCGCCGAACGAATGGGAGGCATGGTCATTGAGCAACTGGACGAGGATCATGCCAGACCAACTCCCGGATTCAACTTCCTGCCTCATTCTTACGTGATTCTGAGATCAACACACGGATCGGGTAATTTCATCGAGCGTGGAACGGTAAACCTCAGCATCGATGACCAAACAGCGCTGCTCGTTAAAGGGCGCGAGGTTCGAATTTTCGGTGAGGGCAAGGTGCGAATGTTCCTGATGGTCGCCGACAAGGAGCGGCCCGACAGAGTCATTGATTTCAAATCCGGTGCGGTCGCCGACTACACCACGCTTCGCCGCATCGCGCTGGCCCGCACGAAGCCCGAGTTTCCACCGAAGGAACTGCGCACGCCTGAAGTGCCCAATGGCTCGCTCATCATTGTCGGCGGCGGTGGCATGCCGGTTGACGTCACGAAGAAGTTCGTCGATCTGGCCGGCGGGCCGGATGCTCAATTCGTGGTCTTGCCGATTTCCATGCCCGATCCGATTCCGGCGACCAGCGACGGGCGCTTTTTGAAACGCTACGGCGTAAAGAACATAACCGTGATCAAGTCGCGCGATCCGAAGGAAATGGATTCCGACGAGACGTTGGCGATTTTGAAGAAGGCCGGCGGGGTTTGGTTTGACGGCGGGCGTCAGTGGCGCTTTGTCGACGCCTACGAAGGCACCAAGTTTGAACAAGAGTTGCACAACGTTTTGAAGCGCGGCGGGGCCATCGGCGGTAGTTCCGCCGGCGCCACGATTCAAGGCGAGTATCTCTGCCGCGGCGATCCGCTCGGGCCGAATCCGATTATTTGCGAAGGCTACGAGAAGGGAATGGCGTTTCTTCCCGGCGTCGGCATCGATCAGCATTTCACCCAGCGCAAGCGGCACCCGGACATGACTAAACTCATGGCGACCTATCCGCAATTGCTCGGCATCGGCCTCGATGAAGCGACGGCGATTGTCGTGAAGGGCCACGTGGCCGAAGTCATGGGGCGCGGGAAAGCGCATTTCTACGACCGCCGCAAACCAGTCGACAAGGACAAGCCGGATTACGAGGCGTTTTCGGCGGGCGAACGCTACGATTTGAAGGACCGCAAAGTGTTGCCGAAGCCGTGACCGATTACTCCGCCGGCTTCAATTTGAATTTGTCACCATCAATGACAATGCGCGTCGCGCCGGCATGCTTGTCGTACACCTTTTCCATCTCGGCCTTGTCGTCAAACCAGCCAACAACATATGCCGCCCCGAAGCTTTGCCCGGCTTTTACCGGCCGCAGGTGCAGTTCCTCGATGAAGCAAATGTACCCGCGTTGATGGCACCAGGCCTCGCTGACCACCGCCGGGTCGAGCGTCATACCCGCCAACCACGGACCGGGCTTGCCGTTGAGCTTTACTTGATACGCGCGAATCATTCGCTTCGGGATTTGACCGTCTTTTCGCTGGTACAGGTGCTTCTCATCCGGCGCGAAATCCTTGGCGAATTCGCTTGCGGGCAGGTTGCCCTCATAGCTCAGCCAGATTTTTTCGAATGAATCGCCGTTCTTGTGCTTGACGTGTCCGGGCATGTCGATGCGATACATCAAGGCATCGACCGAATTGACGCTGGTGATCCGCTCAGCCGACAAGTAATAGTGCAAGCCCGATTGAAACACCAGCGTTTGCTCCCAAGTCGAGCCCGGTTTGTAACCCTGGCCCGGCTTGCTGAATGTGTAGTGAAAACGCACGGCGACGAAGTCCTTGCCGCGAATGATCTCCGGCTTCAGTTCCTTGGCCTGGGTGCAGATTTGCGGGCCTTCGACGTAGTGCTTGGCGATCTTGCCGTGGTATTTGTCGTTCTTGTAGCCGTCGTCGCGCTCGCCCGGCGCGAGCAGGAAATCCATGATGTGCAACCCGAAACCCAGGTCGCGAGCGCCCGTTTGCTTGTCCAACAACCCACCCGCCGCCGTTCCGCTCACGTAGCCCTTGGTGATGATCTTCACGCTGAGCTTGTCGGTTTCGATTTGCAAATGATCGTCGGCTTGCTTGAGGGTGATGTCGGCGGCAGAAATGAACGAGCAGACTAAACCAATCGTGAAGATCGAAAGACTGTGCTTCATCTTGGCTCACTTCTTTCCGGTGGAGTTCTTTGGGAATCTCTTCCACTCGATCCATCGTGGCGGATCATCGATAAGTGTCCTGGCATCCCGATGGATGCGCACTTCCTTGTCTGAAGCCGGAATCATGAAAAAGCCCCACGGCGTGAGATTGCTGTCAGGCGTGTCGAGGGCAGTCTGAAACGAATGCGCCTTGATTCTTACAGTCAGACTGGCTTCACCCTCCAGAACGGAATCGACGCTGTACCGCTCAACGTCCACTTTGCCTCCGAATACTGCAATCGCCATGACTTTCTTGAAGTCGAGTTCAAGAAGCTCGCCATCCTCGATCGGTTTCTGTGGACGCGGCTGGCCGGTTTTGTGCTCATTCCAGATCAATTGCCAGTCTTTTTCATTTGTCAGCTTGAGCAAGCGAGCCGTCGCAATCTTGCTTCGCCCTCCACTAAACGACATGATGGGCTGCAAAGTACTGGTCGGCTTCTTGTCGTCACCCGTGCAGATCGCTGATTGAATCCCAACAAGCACCAGCAGGGCCAACATGCTTTGAGCAATTCGTTCTCTCATTGCTGTCCCATTTCAAGAAGACCAAAACGGCGCCTTTTGCCCGTCACACCATCGCCGCCTTGCGTTTCTCTTCCTCGATCTTGAACTCTTCCATCGGGCCCCAGACGGCGTCCACCTTATCCTCAAACAGGTCGCCGATCAACAGGTCCGTCAGCAGTCCTTTCAGGTGCGGATGTTTACGGATGAAGCGGCCGAAGCTGAAGCCGTCGTAATAAGCGCACACGAGCCGCCGCATGCGCTCCATGCCTTGCACGAAGCCTGGCTCCCATTTGCCGAGTTGGGCGGCCGAAGTGTCCCCCTTGGCAAGTCCTTCGACAATCGCATCGGCAGCCATGGCCCCGCTCGTGAGCGCGAGCAGCACGCCGGAGGAATAGAGCGGATCGAGAAAGCCGAAGGCGTCGCCGGCCAGCACCCAACCGTCGCCCGCGGCCCGCTTCGAGCGGTACGAGTATTCCTTGGCCGCCCGGAATTGGTCCACGCGCTTGGCGCCTTTGAGCCGGGGAATTAAGCCGGGGCAGAGGTTTACTTCCTCGAAGTAGATGGTCTCATGGTCCTTGTTGGCGCGATCCAGGAACAAGTAGTCGTAGGCCGCGACAATGCCGACACTCAAGATGTCATTGGCCAGTGGAATGTACCAGAACCAGCCCTGCTTCCCTTGCGTTTGCAATACGAGCGTCGCGCCTTCGTCCTTGTCGGTGTCGCGAAAAGCGCCCTTCCAATACGTCCACAAAGCCGCCTTCTTCAGAATCGGGTCCCATTCGCGCAGACCCAAGCGGCTCATGATGATCGAACTCTGTCCGCTCGTATCCACCACCACCTTTGCCCGCACCTCGCGCTCGCTTCCGTCCGCTTCCTGAATCCGCACCCCCACCGCTCGCTCGCCCTCGAACAGCACGTCGAGCACGCGCACGCCTTGCCGCACATCCACGCCCTGCTCGGCGGCATTTTCGAGCATGAGCTTGTCGAATTCCTGACGATACACCTGCCAGGTCTGCGAGCTTTCGTGCGGTTTGTGATCGACAAAATAGAACGGCTCGGACAGCCGGCCGTTGCCGTCCACGAACTGCACGCTGTACTTCTTGACGAACTTGCTGGGCCGCATTTTCTCCAACATCTTCAGACGCTTCATGACCCAAAACGTCATTGGAATCAGCGATTCGCCGATGTGGAAACGCGGAAACTGCTCGCGCTCGTAGAGCCGCACTTTCAGCCCACTCTGAGCGAGCAAATTGGAGGTGGTCGAACCGGCCGGCCCGCCGCCGATGACGACCACATCCAGATTTTCAGTTGATGCCATGATTGTCTCCTAGCGCCAGGCGCTTTCTGGGTCTTCGTGCGGTTCACGCGCCGCACGCAGCAATTCGCCCAACCGCTCCAAGTCAGACGGTGAAAGGTGTCCCAGTTGGCGCGCGTGACACTCGCGCAGCGGCTTGGCAATTTCGGTCAAGAGTTTCAACCCCGCCGGCGTGACGCCGATTCGCACCGTGCGGCGATTGTCCTTCGGCCGTTCGCGGGCAATGAGGCCGCGTTCTTCGAGTTTGTCCAGCATGCGGGTGATATCCGGGGCAAGCGAAACCAGCCGAGAGGCGAGCGTGAGCGTTGGCACGGTTTCGGGACGGGCCGCCCGCAATAGTCGCAACAGGTTGTACTGCTGAGCGGTCAATTCAAACCGGCTGAACAGTTCGTCTTCAAGCGCCCGCAAACGATCGTACGTTCGCCACAGATTCAGAAACACTTCCTGCTCGGGCGAATCGAAACGCGCCGACGCGGAAACCACCTTGATGATCATAACGAAGAATATAACCGTCTCAACAATACTTGTCCAGACAGCTATTTGCCGGCGCGGTTGTCGAGTGGTTGCAGAACGCGGTAAACCACGTACGCTCCGTCAGAGTGGACTCGTTTGAGATTGCTCCCCTTCGGTACGCGATCAACCGGTGCGACCACATTTGTCACGCCATATCGTGAGAGCGCTTCGCGAACCTCCGGCGCATCCCAATTCGGTTGCTCGTAGAGCCACTCGCAAACGCGCATGCGTTCGCGCCATTCGAGCACGTCGACGTCCTTATAAGGAATCGATTTGAAATCCACCACGACGGCGGCGCCCGTGTCGAAACGGAATCGCTGAAAATCGACGGCAATCAAGTTGCGATCTCTGTCCTGTCTGGGCGGTTGCGTGAAACTGGTAGATGGCACGCCGCGCTTGCCGCCGCCCGCCGCCGGCGCTTTCACAGGCAACAAAAACAGATCGCCCGGTTCGCGACGTTCGCGAACGAAATTCAGCAGCGACTCTTCTTCGGTGTTCATGCGGTAAGCCAGCTTGAAGTGCATGATCGCCGCGCCGGCCGCAACCAGCGCACCTACGCCCAGCAGACTGACCGCCGCAACGACCCGGCGATCGCGTTGGCTCGACTCCCCGATCGCGCGAATTGCCCGGCCCAACAGGACCGCGAGCGCAACCGGTATCAACAACGCAGACGCTCGCCACGGAAAGAGCAGGGCCAAGGTGTCGTTTTGAACGACCAGTTTAGCGAATGTCAGCAACAGTGAAATCAGTAAGACCAACGAAAATACCGGGAACAGCCGCGTCTTTCGACTGGCGACAAGTCCTGCCGCGATCCATGCGATCTGCACCGCCGCGATCCAGTTGAACCACTTGGCCGGGAGCGTGTGATGCGGAATGCGAAAGTGAACGAGAATTCGCTGCGCTTCCGCAAAAGTATCGACCGATGTCGGCGCGAAGGCAACAATCTGCCAGACGAGGACCGGCGCGGCAATTATCAACGCCAGCGCCGCGGCGAATCCCGAGACTCGCCAGCGTTTCTCTCGGCAAAGGACGACGAGGTAACCGAGGACCAGCATGGCGGCGGTCGGCGCATAAGTAGCGTGCATGACGACAGCGAAAGATGCGCAAGTCGCAGCGACGACGGGTCGCTCCGCGATAAACAGGTACAGCGAAACGACTAGCAGCACGCCGAATGCCGATGGCTGTAGGCCTGGCCCGAGCAGATACTGGCCCGCTACACCGCTCTGCACGTACCAAGGAAAATCGTGTCCTAGCCAATGAACCGAGGCGAATCGCAAGGCCGCCGAATGGAGTACACACACGATAAATGCCGCCGCGAGCCAGCGGTCTAACGGCAGAAGGCTCCCGTGGGCATGCTCGACCAGGCCCATCACCGCGACAAAGTACAGACCCAAGAGCAGCGCGTAATAGACGTAGAACGCGTCCGGATGCAGGTATTGATAGGTAAACGCGACGAGCGCGCTGAAGACCGGTGTCGGATCGATGGTATTGGCGAGCCAGTCGTTCTTCAAGTCGCCAAGACCGCCTTCGGCCAGTCCGTGCAGGAAATACTGATTCTGGTTGGAATAATAGAGCGGAGCCTGGGTGTGGGCGGTGCCAAAGACAAGCACGCCGAACAGGAACGCGAGCGTGGGCCGGACCCAACTGCGTCGCGCCGGTTCGAGATTCGGCATCGCGTTTGTAGTCACTCGTCGCCTGCTTGATTCGGCCGAACAAATTCCTTTACTGTTCCCGTGGACTGTCATATCCCCCGCGATGACGGAGACCAAATATGGGCGTGAACTGGAAGGGTATTTATCCCGCCGCCACGACGCAATTCCGCAGCGATCAAGGCCTCGATGTGCCAGCCACGATTGCGCATTTGGGCCGGCTCATCGAAGCGAAGATGGACGGGCTCATTCTCCTGGGCACGGTCGGTGAAAATTGCTCGCTTGAATACGCCGAAAAGCTGGAAGTGCTGCGCTCGGCGGTGAAGTTTGTCGGCAAGCGCGTGCCGGTGGTGACGGGCGTGGCGGAATGCACGACGCGGTTGGCCTGCCGATTCGCGGCCGACGCGGAGCAGGCGGGAGTCGATGGGTTGATGGTGTTGCCGGGAATGGTCTACAAGTCCGATTCGCGCGAGACGATGGTTCATTTCCGAGCCGTCGCCAAGGCCAGCAAGCTGCCGATCCTGTGTTACAACAATCCGGTTTCGTACGGAGTGGACATCACGCCCGAAATGTTCGCCGAACTGGCCGACGAGCCAACGCTCACGGCGATCAAGGAATCATCCGACAACGTGCGCCGCATCACGGATCTGGCGAATACCGTCGGCAATCGCTACGCGCTGATGGCCGGCGTGGACGATCTGATCCTGGAAAGCGCGATGCTGGGAGCGATCGGTTGGGTGTCTGGACTGGTGAACGCGTTCCCGGAAGAGAGCCGAAAACTGTGGGACTTGGCGATGGCCGGACGTTATGAAGAAGCCCGGCGCATCTATCGCTGGTTCACGCCGTTGCTGCACCTCGACACGCACGTCAAGCTGGTGCAATACATCAAGCTGGTGATGGCCGAACGCGGCTACGGGTCGGAGATCACTCGTGCGCCACGGTTGCCCATCGCCGGCAATGAGCGCGAGGCGGTGCTTGCGATCATTCGCCGATCTGTGAATTCACGCGAAAAGCTTTAACCACAAAGGCACAAAGACATGAAGAGAAAGCACTGAACCGTTTCATCTTCTTGGCGCCTTCGTGCCTTTGTGGTTTCAGACTTTCCAATACTCGGAGTCAGTTAGTGGCGGAACTCAAGCGAATCCAGGTTGTCGATTCGCACACCGGCGGGGAGCCGACCCGGGTGGTGATCGAAGGCGGACCGGACCTGGGATCGGGGAGCATGGCCGAGCGGCTTGCGGCCCTTCGCCGGCAGGATGGTTTCCGCTCGGCGGTCGTCAACGAGCCGCGTGGTTCCGATGTCGTTGTCGGCGCCCTGTTGGTTCCGCCGGTTGATCCGGCCTGCGCCACGGGCGTGATCTTTTTCAACAACGTCGGCTACCTGGGAATGTGCGGGCACGGCCTGATCGGTGTCGTCGAGACCTTGGCTCACCTGGAGCGGCTGAAATCGGGAACGATTCGCATCGAGACGCCGGTCGGCGAGGTTTGGGCGAAGCGAAACGCCGACGGTTCGGTTTCGATGGGCAACGTGACGAGCTATCGGTTGACAAAATCCGTTGGCATCGCGGTTCCGGGCCTCGGCCGCGTCATGGGCGATGTGGCCTGGGGCGGAAATTGGTTCTTCCTGATCGAGCAGCACGGCCAGAGGCTGGAACTCGACAATGTCGAAGCCCTTATTGAGTACACATGGCGGGTGCGTCAAACGCTGAAGGAAAAAGGCATCACCGGCAAGAACGGCGCGGAGATCGATCATATTGAATTGTTCGGCCCGTCCGCGAAGCCCGGCGTGAACAGTCGTAATTTCGTGCTTTGCCCCGGCAAGGCCTATGATCGTTCGCCGTGCGGCACCGGCACGAGCGCGAAGCTGGCATGTTTGTTCGCCGACGGCAAGTTGAAGCCGGGCGAAATTTGGCGGCAAGAGAGCATTGTCGGAAGCGTGTTTGAAGGAAGCGTCGAGCCGGCGGGCGTGGCGGTCGTGCCGACGATCGCCGGCCGCGCATTCGTGACCGCCGAGGCCACACTCATCCTGAATCCCGACGACCCGTTTGTCGAAGGCATTCGCTCATGAGTCAACGGGTCGTGGTTATCGGCGGCGGGGTCATCGGCGCGGCCTGCGCCCATTACTTGCTCAAGTCCGGGCATTCGGTCGAAATTATCGAGCAAAACGAATTTGGCCGCGGTTGTTCGCATGCCAATTGTGGTTATGTCTGTCCAAGTCACGTGTTGCCGTTGGCCCAGCCGGGCGCAGTTCGCGGGGCGATGAAAGCGCTGCTGAGTCCGAATTCCCCCTTCACAATCCGCCCGCGCTTCGATCCGGCCTTGTGGGGCTGGCTGCTGCGCTTCGCGCGGCGCTGCAATCGCCGCGACATGCTCGCCGCCGGCGATGCAATCAAAGCGCTTTTGATGTCCTCGCGGGCGCTTTACGACGAGTTGTTCCGAATTGAATCGTTCGATGCCGAATGGGAGACGCGAGGATTGGTCTTGGTGTTCCAGACGCCGAAGGCGATGGAACTTTACGCCGAGACGAATCGTTTGCTGCGCGAACGCTTCGATATGGGAGCGGTTCGCTTTGACGGCGACGCTCTCGAAAAACTCGAGCCCGCATTGAAGAATGGGCTTGCCGGCGGATGGCACTATCCGGGGGACGCGCACCTGCGGCCGGATAAACTGTTGGCCTCGTGGCGAACAAATCTGGAGTCGCGCGGTGCGGCAATTCACGAGCATTGCGAATTCCAGGGCCTTGATCGCGACAATGGCAGATGGATCGTCAAGACGTCGGGCGAGTCGTTGAAAGCCAGCTCGATCGTCGTTGCCACCGGGGCGTGGACTCCGTTGTTGCGCCGCCACCTTGGCTGCGCTGTTCCCATTCAGCCGGGCAAGGGCTATTCCATTACCATGGCCCGCCCCGGCGTTTGCCCAATCCTGCCCATGCTTTTTGAGGAACATCGTGTTGCCGTCACGGCCATGCGTTCCACCTATCGTCTGGGCTCAACAATGGAGTTTGCCGGCTACGA
>JBGQCZ010000009.1:0-20281 GCA_041495645.1 Gemmataceae bacterium
CCGGATACATCAAGTTCATGAATCTCCTGTACCTGGCCAACTTCAACCAATCCAGGTGATCCTTCTGAAGGCAATTCGGCCAGATCGGACGTCTCTCCCTTTGGCGGCCTAGTTGGTCGTGGGCGCGAATACCCGACCAACAGACCGGAGTCAAGATGCCAATGAGGTTGGGCAGCGAATCCCCCTTGATGTTTGACGTGGTCCCATTCTGCGCGAACGACCTGCGTTTCCGAACCGAGACGGCCGTCGACGCCCCAAAAGAAAGTCCAGCCGACACCTACGAGATCGAAGTGCTCTCTCTTTTCACACTGCCATTCCTCATGCCAGCTCGCCCATACTTGATCTTGCAATAGATCAATACCCGATCGAAGCGGAAAAACTGGACATCGGCCGCCTCGTCTTCTTTCGGCGGCGGATGGAAACCGGTCACAGTGCATGTCAAACGCGATTCTTGAACCCTGAGTTGCCTTCTTCCAGCCCTTGTCGCGTGTTCTAATGTTGACCTGATTATTGATAACGGAAGTGATCCGCTGTTCGATAAACCTATGAACAGTTTCAATATCGTCGGCTGTCGCCACGCTACCCGCCTTCTTTGCTAATGCGGTAACCCGTAGGCTTGGGCTACGATCTTGTCGATTTTTTCGACCGCGGGCCTCTTACCCGCATGGATTTCGCGCCCAATTCGGGCCAATTCCTCAACAACTTGTCCAGTTACTTGCATATCATCTGAAAGATCGGGCAAAAATATCCTGTTCACAAACCGCGTGGAGAGATTGAATTGACCACCTTGAACTCTGGGGCACGCACCTTCCAATAAGTTCTCGAAGACCCCGCTGTTCAATAAGGCCAGGTAAGCCCACGGCAGGGGCGAATGCATGAAATGAGGAGCACTCTTTGTCTTTTTCTTCTTCCACAGCCAGCCATAACCCTGCAACACCACAAACGCGCCATCCGCGTCAAACGCAAAACTTCCCCTATCACCAAAATACGTCGAGACCAATTTCGGTTGTTGCCCGAATTGCCACGATCGAGGCCGCGTGAGAAGCCACCATTTGTTCTGACCAATCTTCTGGCGTTCCTTGAGCTTTGCTTGGTGGGGGAATAACCATCCGGTTGCGTAGCGAGGCACTTGTTTTCTCAAATCTT
Source organism: Gemmataceae bacterium (assembly GCA_041495645.1). Taxonomy (GTDB): domain Bacteria; phylum Planctomycetota; class Planctomycetia; order Gemmatales; family Gemmataceae; genus JBGQCZ01. The sequence goes on from JBGQCZ010000009.1 coordinate 1,147, forward strand.
CTTGAGAGTTCAACAACGGCTCCCCGGAGCCATCATAGGGATAGAAGACGAATTCTGTGGGCTGAACTCTGCCGTCATGGATCGTTGAGTTGCTCGCGATTGGACGAAAGAGGGCTCGCTCTTTTTTTGGAAGAGAGTCTATTTCCTCCACGGACAACACGAAGGCCTTGTTATATCCCGTGAGCGTACCCTGGTGGACGGTGAATAAGTCCCCAACCGTCGTGAGACCCCGCTCTGCTAGAATCTCAATCCGTCGCATTACCTCACGAAATCGAGGCATCCAGCTTGCAGATGTCACTACGGCGCTGTCGATATGGAAGACATCCCATTCCGCCGGCGATGATGATCGGTCAGCGTCCTGTCGCAGGCCTCGGATTGCCTCGTCCTCGTGCCCGCTTTTTGCGATGACAATTTTCACGTCCTTCCGTCGAGCCTTCTCCTCGCTTGGGTAACGCGCCAACATCAACATCCCCGGCTCGACAATCGAGCCTCGGAAGAAGCCGTAACCTTCAAATCTGCCGAGCAGAGTCAGATCGCCTAGTTCGGCCAAGGCTTCCCGCCATTGCTCCCCAGATTGCGTTTCAAACAGGGGCGTTGGCAAAACGGACGCCAAAATGGCTCTATCGGAAAGAGTCTTCGCAGCCTTCCAGATAAAGGCCATCGCCATATCCGGCCGGAATCTTGCGAGCGTGCCGAGCGTCTCTTGAACAATTTGTTGCGATTGCTCGGCCATGCGCTCCCATGGGATAAACGGGGGGTTCATGAAGATAATGTCAGGACGCCCCCAATCGCTGCGTAACGAATCTTGCTGCACAATTTCAATTGTTACGTTTGCCAGAGAGGAGTCCTGTTTTGCTCGATTGAGGCAGAAACGCGCAATTGTGCACGAAATGGCTGACTTGTCAAAGCCCCGGACGGTCAACTTCCCTTGGTAAGAACGCTGAGCAAGTTCTCGAATAGTTTCCTGGAGAAAGATTCCCGTCCCGCAAGCTGGGTCCAGTATCTCGATAGTCGGCATTTTCGGTTGAAAGTCGGTCAGAGCGTCCAACGCCTGTTCAACGATGACTCTCGCGAGTGATGGGGGAGTAAACCGGACGTCTTTCATCAAGATGCCCGATGAAGGGGTGTCCGGGGCGAGACCTGGAAGATAGAGCTGACGAACTTCTTTTTCCAAATGCAAATGGGCTTCTTGGTAAAGCTGGCCCGATGCGTGGCGCAGAAGCAGATCGGGTTCCAAAAGGCAACCGCTCAACGGCTCAGGATTCAGGAAATGGTCAAAGAGCGATTCACCGAGAAAGCTGTCAAACGTTGTCTCGTTCAATCGGAGGTCAAGCAACTCGACTTGTTGCCTGTCAAGCCGCGCGGTTGCGTCGCGGATCGTGCGACATGCTCGCCAGTCTGATTCCGAGACCTTCTGCTTCCTGACCGATTCAGTTCCAAGAAGAAGTACCGTCAGTGCTTTGATTGAGTCGAGTCCGTCAGGCGAAGACAAGCTGTTCCGAATCGTGCGAAAAGCGCGAAGAACGAACAGGACGACATCATCGTGGCGTGGCGTGGATGATTTTTTGAAGATATCCAGCAGCTCAAATGCCCCACTGGGCTTACTGGCGATTCGAAATCGTCGTGCCGCACCAGAAGGACCATCCCAGCGACGGAGGAACATTTCCCCCGTTCGCTCTTGAATAATAAGTGTGTGTCGGAGATTGCTTGACCAAGCCCAGGACAATGGCTCTGTATCGAAGGCGAACTTTGCTTCATCAGTGATCGAGAGTGAAAAGCTTGAAACATCGCCATCCAAGAGCACTGAATGGTTACCGGGGTGCGAAGCCGAATTTTTTCCGAACATCGGAACGTGCACGAGCCCGAGAAAACGAGCCCAGGAGCGAGAGTCAAAAGGATTCCATTCCGAGCCGTTAGCGGTCATAAGGTCACCACTGACTCTGGTGGCCCAGCGGCCGTTTCTTGTATTTTGGAATTATGTCGATCGCTCACCATTTGTCCAGTCGGTTGTGAACAAGGAGTGGCAATCTGGGTGCGGGAGGAGATCCAACGGTCGCTTACGCTCCCCGCTCGCCGGTTGGTTGCGGTCGCGTGGCGGAGTTCGGTGAGCGTGCAAAGTACCGAGTACGCAGTACCGAGTGCAGAGTATCGGGCGTTGAATTCCGAGTGCCGATTGCGGTTGCCGCAAGACTTCGAATTGGGGGAGCAGTCAGCGCTCTTCCGCCAGCGAGACGCTTCGGCTCTTGGCCTCGTGCCAGGAAAAATGACGGCCTACCTGCTGTCGCCCACCAATCGCTTGTTGGCGGCGTCCGTTTGCAGGCGGACTTCGGTGCCCAATTGCGGTTCTCGATCCAAACGGCGGAGCATTTCACGGGCTTCGGGAAACGCGAAGAACATTCGCAAGCGTTTGTTCATCCGGCTTGATTGGATCAGGGCGCCGGTCATCCAGCGCGAGATTGTTTCGGCGGCTACGTCGAGCCACTCGGCCAGTTCCTGCTGCGTCAGCCCGAGTTGATCGATGTTCGCTCGAATCTGTTGAGGCGTAAGCAAACCAAACCGCGAGCGAATCGCGTCGTTGATCTTCTCGTCGACGGCCGTGGTAATGACCATGTCGCCGCAGGTTTGGCAACGCGGAACCTCCAGCCCAGGCACCTGAAGCTCGTGAACGACGCCATCGTGCTTGACCTTGGCGGCATAATCGACAATGGCCGGGACGACGGTCAAGGTGGCACAGTTCGAGCACGGCCAAGGGAAGGGCCGAGCTTGCGGGTCTTTCGAGTTTCTTGCCGGCATGTCGGCCTCCATCTCACGCGGGCTTGATTTGGCCAGACTGTCCGGATCGGTGAGTCGGGCCATGCAAGGGTTGTCCTTATCAGAGTGCTCACCTAACAAACAATATTCGGTCAATTGACATTTGTCAATCATCACTTATTGATATTTGTCAATGTTTTCTCCGAATGCGCGGTGCCGAGTGCAGGTTATCGGGCGCTGAATTCCGCGTGCCGATTGCCGCAAGAGCTCGATTCACTCGTTGCTGCGCGGCTTGGGGACTGGCAGGCGGACGCTGATGTCGTCGCCGCGCGGGTCGTCTTCGGCGCTGTGGCCCATGTCATCGATGCCGTTGGGACCAACGTTGTAGAGCAGGCAGCCCTTGTCTTCGAGCTGGTAAGTCAGCGGCCTGCCGGAAAACAGATCGTCGGGGATTTTTGCCAGGTACTTCGGGGCGAGTTCGTCCAGCTTCGCGGGATAGCGTCCGTGGTCGCGCTGGTAGGCAGCCAAGGCAAAGGCCGCGTGCAGATTGCGCTGAGCCTGCTCGCCGCGGTCGGCGGCGGCTTGGATTTTTTCGACAGCGGGAAGCAGCAAACAAATCACAATGTTGCCGAGCATCTCCCCGCGTTCGTTGGGGCCCTTGAGCGCTTTCGCGATGACTCCGGTGCCGGTCGTCTGCGACTTGAGTGCCTTTAAGTCCTGTGTAATCGCCGCCCATTCTTGTTCGCGCGCGGCGTGGTCCGTCAGCCGCGCAGCCGCCACACAGCGATCGCACCAGCGATTGGCGTTCTTCAAGGCAGGGTCCCAGTTGATGCTCTGCATGAACATTCTGCCCATGAAGTCGTCGTCCTTTGGCGGCGGAGTGGTGTAGCCCGACAGGCCGTTGATCGCCGGCCAGCCGCGGTGCGCGACCACGATCATCGCCTCCAAGGCCATGAACCGTTCGAACCGATCCATCTTGTCGGCGACGGAAGGCATGGGAGGAAGTTGTTGCAGATCATTCAGACATGCCAACAACTGTGCCGACGTGAGTTTTGCAGAATCGATGAACGCCAGGTCGGCTCTGCCGGCGACCTGATCGATGGCGATGCCGACCAGAAGTTCGATGGGCGTGCCGCCGCGTCCCACAAGCCGGCCGAGACGATGACAGGCGAGCAAATCCTGCCAGGCCGCAGCGATGTCCCCTTCGGCGACGCGCAGCATGGCCCGGCAGGTGAGCGCTGTCGCTATCTCGCGACACTTTTGCACGCTCGGCAACAGAGCGCCAATCAAGAGCCCGGACGAACCGTCATCGGCCCGCTTCGGAACCAGCGGATTGAAATACTCCGGCCGCCGGCTAGCCGCCGCCACGAGCGCCAGCGGCTTCTCATTTCGCTTCAACCAATCCGCAACCTCCGGCTGCTCTTTCGCCGTCCACGGCCATTTGGCCGCCCGGTCCGTTCTCTCCAAGAGTTCGTTGCGCTTTTCTGGGTCTTCGCCGCCTTTCACGTTTTCCTTGATGTAGGTCCCCCAATTGACCAGATAGTCGCCGTTCTCCGGCGGAGACTCGATGGACAGCCACTGGAAATACTCCGGCGGCATGGTTGAGCGTTCCGGATGCGGGCCGAGCGCCTGCCAAATCAAGACATTCGCATTGTTTTCTGGCGTGACGCCCTCGCTAAGTTGTTCGTTGAGCGGCGTCTGATAGTCCACGAATCCATGCTGATCGAGCGGCCCGGTGACCACCGTGGTTTCCGGGCTGACCGTAATCGTCACCCGGCCTGGCCAGGCCGCGTACACGAGCAATGCCACAAGCAATGCCAGAAATCCCAAGATCAAAAGCCACGGACGACGGCGACGCATGATCGGAATCCATTTGCAGGAAGTGTATGCGGTATTATCAGCCCCCGACATTTTCGCCTATCGCCGGAAGAACCACAAGGCGCCTGCCTTGCAAAGTTATGTATACGGGCGTATATTATATGTGGCATTTCGACCGGGCACTTCTCTTGCGCGCATTTCCGAGGGTTCGATCATGTCTGAGTCGATTCAGATTTTGTTGACGGGCGCAGTCCACCTCCAGGCGTTCAACGCCCATCCGACTTCGAAGACAACCACCGCCCGCAAAACAACAAAAACAACAATTTGTTTGCTGGCCAGTCGCGAGCAGGCCAACATATGGTGCGGCAACGAGTTGCGTGCCAGCGCGCACACGAGCGTCCCGAATGAAATGTTGTTATTTGTTGTGCTCGGAGTGGGGCGAATCGCCTCGCCAGGTCCGGTCGGTGTCGGGGGTGATGGCCAATCACGGATGATTCATCGCCAGCGGTTAGCGGACGAAGCGGCGTTGGCTGGCGGCGGGGCGCACGGCGACGACCACGCTGCGGCGGAATTGCGGGGTGCTGAAGATGGCTTCGCCGGTGCCGAGGAGCGGGCAGTGGGCCCACAGTTCCCGGGTCACGTCGCTGGTCGTCGCCATGAGCGAATCGAGATTGTGCATGCTGCGAAGGGTGTGGACCAGCCGCGTGTTGCACAGTTCGAAGATTTCCGGCGGCAAGTGGCCGGGCTGTTGGCTGACGAAGGCCAACGAGAGCCAATGTTTGCGGCCGCGGCGGGTGACGTTGCGGAGCATGTGCAGCGTGGCCTGCATCGTTTGCACTTTTTCCCGGCTCATGAACGAATGGGCTTCTTCGATCACGACCAGCGTGGGCGGAGCGTTGTCGCGCGAGGTTTTCCAGGCGAAGCATTTGCGCACGAGGTCCGCGGTTACCAGGTTCTTGACGGTGTCGTTGGCGATGCTGACGTCGATGACGTTGACTCGACCCGGCCGGAGCATGGCGGCCAGGTCCAGGCTGCGAAGGTTCGGCTGATCGAAAACGCCCGCGTGTATCAGAAGCTGGAGCTTGCTGGCAAGTCCGACGTAGTCGAGCGAATCAGTCGTTCGCCCTGCACGCTCCACGGCACGCCCGCGCAGGGTTTGCAGCGTAAAGGGCACTCGGCCGCCGGGCGTCGCGTCGAGCAGACCGGCCTGCCGGTCGGTTTCCGTTCGCACGGAGGCCGGCTGGAATTTTTGCTCGAAGTGGTCCACGCAATCGAGCAGAGCATTGCGCTCCGCGAGCGAAGTCTGAATCAGTTCGCCGATGATGCTGGTTTCGAAATCGGACAGCCGCATCGCGAACGCGTGGGCATCTTGACGGCTGCTATCGCAACTGATCGGATAATACACCTGAAAATCGGCCAACCCTTGCGGCTTGCGGCCGAAGCGCTCAAGTATCGGTATCAGGTTGTCCTGTGTCATTGGCTTGTCCATCTCGACATATTCGCCTTCGAGGTCGAGCAGGATGACCGCCCAACCGGCGGCGGCGGCCTCCTCGATGAGGACCTGCACGGAATTCGATTTGCCGGACCCGACCGTGCCGAAGATGCCCAGGTTTCGCGGCAAAACTTCTTTGCTCTTGCTGTTGATGCGAATGTGAAGATCTTCGCGGCCCGCAAGGCAACCGAGAAGCATGTCCCCGCCGCAGCCAAGCAGTTTGGTGACCGCCGCGACCGACATTTCGTAAACCGGCGAGCCGGGCGCCGGCCGGTTGTTGGTTCCACGCGAGAATCCGCTCTCGACTTCGCCGTGGATTTCGACATCCGCGAGGATCGTGTCGGGACTCGGGAAAAACGGCCCCGCGATGAGGCGGCCCAGGAACGACAGGCCGGGGATGGAGGCATCCTTGATCGTCACGAACTGGTTGCGCTGAATGCGATCGCGGCTTTCGGACGTGGCGCGAAAGCGGGCGCGCTCGTTGGTGGCGGTGGTCGGATCGTGATCGGTATGGCCAAGCAAACGAAATCCGGACTCAGGCATCTGAGTTACTCAGGTAGGGTTTGGGCACGGGGCAGGAGTGCGGTAGGTTCTCGTCTGATGAAACATAAGTCGATCTGGTGCCAAGTCAAACGAAGAGTCGCGGGTTCATGCGTCCGCAACGCACAATATTTCCCGCAGCATGGGGCGCAATTTGGTCAGCGCCCGTCCGCGATGGCTCAGCGCATGCTTCACCCGAGCGCTCAATTCGCCGAATGTCTGATGATATTCGGGGATTTCGAACAGCGGATCGTAGCCAAAACCGCCGGCGCCTCGGGGCTCGCGGATAATGATGCCATGGCAGCGGCCTTCAACTACGGCCTTCACTTCGCCCGACGGATCGGCGAGCGCCGCCGTGCAAACGTAGTGGGCGCCACGCTTGTCATCGGAGAGTTTGTTGAGTTCGGCCAGGAGCTTGGCGTTGTTCGCCGAATCGTCGCCCTGCGTGCCCGCATAGCGCGCCGAATAGACTCCCGGCGCTCCACCCAGCGCCGGCACCACCAGCCCGCTATCTTCGCCGAGCGCCCAATGTCCGGTGCCCCTCGCGACTGCTACGGCTTTCAAGCGGGCGTTTTCCTCGAAGGTCGTGCCGGTCTCCTCGACCTCGGGCAGGTTGGGCCAGGCGTTCAGGTCGCCCAGTTCCAACCCCAGATCGCCGATGATGTCGGCGATCTCGCCTCGCTTTTTGCGGTTGCGCGTTCCCAGCACCAGCAGCATTTGCAAATCCTCGTGCGGAGTTTATATAGCCCCCGGCTTGCCGGGGGAATCGCTCGACCATTCAACGACTTCAGGTATTGTTTCCGAGCCACGGTTTCCCCCGGCAAGCCGGGGGCTATCTGGGACCGCAATGGACGATTACGTTTGCATCACCGTGCTTTCGAACCCCGGCGAACCGACCGGCGAATTCTCAGCCCGCTTGAGCCGGTTTTGGACCCACCTGCTGCGTACTCGGAAAGATCAGTTCGAAAAGGTTTATGCGGAAACCACGTCATTCGAACGGAAGGGCGAATGCCACACGCGGCAGTACTTGATCGAATGCGAGATCATTCCGATGCTGGAAGCTGAACTGCGAACTAAAAGTTTGGAGTTCGAGCCGATCGACCCGGACGATTTGTATTCGAAGTACGAAGCATCCCCGCCGCACTGGATGCAGATCGAGCATTAGGAGCCCACGGCCGCCGTCTTGCGGTCGCGTTCTTTGGCCGGCTTGGCCGTTTCGGCGGGAATCCAGCCTTCGTCCTTCCAATTGTTGGCTTGGCGGAAGAAGTTGAGCGGGTTTTCGAAGACGACCTTGCGAATGACATGATCGGGATGCCCGCGGCGTTTCATTTCCTGGATGAACTCGGGGACGGCCAGCGGATCGGACTTGCCCCAATCACCGGCCGAATTCGGCATGATCCGATCGGCGCCGACCATTTCGATGATGTCCACCGCTCGGGCCGGCGTGCATTTCGTCGTGGGATACAACGTCATCCCGCACCAAAAGCCGCCGTCGAGCGCGATGCGTGCCGTGTGTTCCTCGACATGATCGACCAGCACCCGCTCGGGCTTCACGCGCTTGTCGTTCTTGAGCATGTCCACGATCATCCGCGTGCCCTTGTATTTGTCTTCCAAGTGCGGAGTGTGGATGAGGATCAACTCATCGGTCTTCATCGCCAGATCGACGTGCTCCTGAAAGATGGTCGCTTCGTTGGCCGTATTCTTGTTCAAGCCGATTTCACCGATGCCCAGCACGTTCGGCTTCTTCAAAAACTCGGGGATCAGGGCAATCACTTCGCGCGAGAGCGAAACGTTCTCGGCCTCTTTGGCGTTGATGCACAGCCAGCAATAATGCTTGATGTTGAATTGAGCCGCTCGCTTCGGTTCGTATTCGGTGAGTTGACGGAAGTAATCGTGGAAGGCCATCGCAGTGCCGCGATCGAACCCCGCCCAAAACGCCGGTTCGCTCATGGCCACGCACCCGCACTTGGCCATGCGGTCGTAATCGTCGGTCACGCGCGAAATCATGTGAATATGCGGGTCGAGCCACGGAGTCATGGTTGCATCTCCTTAATAGAAAACAGGTTGCATTATGTGGTATGCCGGGTTCTGTGCCGAGTTTCGTGCCGCACCGATCATCCACATGATACCCGGTCGCCTCTCGACCCTCAAGCGGTTGGGGTCGGGAGGCGAGGTACTTGAGAGCGCCGCGGTAGTCCTTGGTCGCGTCTGAAGTCGCGCAGCTTGATGAACAACCGCCTCGCGCGCGACCCATTCACCGCGCTTCTTCCGCCGGGCCTCGTACTGCGTCCGGATCGTGCCGGTGTCCGTGTCGGCGTTCAGGATGTCCTGAACCTGCGGCTGGTAGAAAACGAGTACCGGGTCGTCGCCTCGGTCGTCGATCGATCCGAGGAACCCGGAGAACGACTGGATGCCCTTGTCAAGGTGCTCGGCGCGCTCCGCCCCGGCCGCCGACGCCGCCAGATTGAAGCTTTTGTCCCGCTGGGACTTGCCAGCCTGATCGCTAGGCTTTTCGCCACGCCGGCCGCCAGAAGCGATCGCAGATCCTCGCCAACGGCTTGCCAGTTCGCGTCCTTGAAGCGGCGGGTGGCCGTAGAAGTTTGTACGTTCAGCACCGCTGCATGCTATTCCTTGCGAAGCTGGAGAACGATGATAAGCTCACCACGATTTACGAGCAAACCGAAGGGTCTGTTTGCGGCGAATTTCTCCTTGATGTTCACGAACCGAATTGTCCGGCCATCGGCGCTCATGACGGCCACATTTTCTAGATCGAGTCCCTCCTTATCATGATGACCATCGACAATGGAATGACAGGCTACCGCGACATCGAGTGTTTTCGCGTCCGTCACCTGGACCGAGTTGCCTTTTCCACCGCCTTGACACCACACCGTGATCGCGGTTGCAGTGTTTTCCGGGTAGTTGAAGTTCTCCAGCGCGGTTGCGAGACGCTGTAGGTTCGTAAAGTCGTACTTGGCAGCGGGCTTCTTTCGGCCATCTTCCTTGGGAGTCTCGTTGGGAAACGGCTCAGACTTCTTTTTCTCAAGCTCGATGAGATACAGGACAGACTTCTTTTTCTCAAGCTCGATGGGCCACGTGGCAGCCTTTTTTTCCTCGGTCTCGCCAGGAAGCGGGTTGTCCGGCTTGTTTTTCTTTTCCGCGTCGATAATCGGGTTGTCCCGCTTGCTTTTGTTGGGTTGTGTGCTGGGAGGTACGCCGCCTTCGGCTCCCGGTAAAGGATTGTCCGACGTGCCTACTTTCGCACTATTGGGCCCGGGCTTTTTGTCGCCGTCGGTCCCAGGTTGCGGATTGTTCGTCGAGCCCTCCTTCGCACTGTTGGGTCGGACCTTGGGGTCGTCGCCGGTCCCAGGTTGGGGATTGTTCGGCGAGCCCGTTGTCCCACTCTGGGGTTGTTTGTTGGGGCCTTCGGCTCCCGGTAGAAGAATATTGGGTGCGGGCTTGTTGTCGCCGTCGGTCCTAGATCGCGGATTGTTCGGTGCGCCGTCGCCGGGGTTGCCGCCCTTCGGGTTTACGTCTTTCAGCTCTTTGCCCGGCTTTCCGCCGCGCAAATGCGATCGGTAGTTTGTAATCAGGATTTGAGTACCTCCGCCAAGATCGAGAAGGATATCAGGGCAGGCATCGCCGTCGAGATCTGTATCTCGGTCGAGGAGATCCAGAATGCGGCCAAGGTCAACGGTACGCACCTTGCTCTTCGGCTGGCTCTTGCTCTTCTGGTTGACGAGGGACAATTGGCCGTTGACAAGGATATCAGGGAAGGCATCTCCGTCGAGATCGAGACGGCCGCCAACGGCAGGCTTCGGTTTCGCATCCTGGGCGATGCCCAGCGAGGTGAAGGAACCGCCGATCAGGCAAGCGCACAGCACCGCGGCTGTGCCAAGTTTCAATTTGGTCAGGAACATGATCTTTAGAACCTCCTGTGTGAGGGCGATCTGTTTGGGGTTATGGATCTTGGGCCTTACGTCGGCCCAGATTCGGTTACTTCGTTTTCATCTTCGCGATCCTGGCTTCGAGATCGTTGACGCGTTCTTGCACGTTCAGCACCGCTGCATGCTAATCCTTGCGAAGCTGGAGAACCATGACAAGTTCACCACGATTGACGAGCAAACCGAAGGGTTTGTTAGCGGCGAATTTCTCCTTGATGTTTACGAACCGAATTGTCGCCCCATCGGCACTCATGACGGCCACATTTTCCAGGTCGAGTCGTTTTTTATCAGGATCACCATCGACAATGTAATGGCAGGCTGTCGCGACATCGAGTGTTTTCGCATCCTTTACGAGGACCGAAGTGCCTTTTCCACCGCCTTGACACCAGACGGTAATCTTGTCTGCAGTGTCTTCCGGGTAGTTGTAGTTCTCCAGCGCGGTTGCGAGACGCTGTAGGTTCGTAAAGTCGTGCTTGGCGGGGAACTGATTTCTTGCCGATTCTGGAATCGAGGTGTTTTCTGGAGTCGTGGGCGGCCTGTCGCTCGCCTTCCCTTCCTTGGGCGGCGGATCGGACTTGATTTCGAGTTCCAGCTTCCCTGTGGCGAGCTTGCTCAGGGCGGGATCAATCTGGATCGACCCCGACGAGGAGTTGCCAAAAACCCGCTCGTACTGGATCAGGAACTTTCCCGTTCCGTACAGGGTGCCGATGTTCGGCATCTCCTCATCGCTCTCACTTCTGAGTCTGGGCTGCCATTCGTACAGCTCGATTTCCTTCGCCGGTGCCAGGTTCACTTCCACGGGGAGGTGAATCCCGAAAGCGGTGAGTCGTCCGAGGGGGACCGGGATGGGCTTGCTGTCGCCATACGTCACTCTGGGCGGGGTCTCGATGAAGAACTGGCGGAGGTACTGGAACTTGACCGCTTCCTTGCCGACGTTGCGCACCCGGACGACGAGCTTGACCGTCTCGCCGTGGTGGTAGGCCCGCTGCTCGCCGGGGCGGAAACCGAGGCCCGCTTGCAGGCCGCCGACCTCCTTGCCCCAGGCGGTGAAGGCTTCCTTTTCCTCCTTCTGTAGCTCTTTCCCAGGCGCCTCCGCGGCGGGGGGCTGTTTACCTTGCGCCGCGGCCATGCGGCAGGTGAGGACGGTCGCCCCAGTCCCGATGAATCCCAGCATCAGCACGACGGCAACAACCGCCTTGATTTTGGTCATGAACATGGCTTTCATCACTCCTTCTGTAAGAGCGGCGACCTTGGCCGAGACGACCGAGGCCACTGCGTTCCCCGTCGAATACAACTGGGCGGCTCTTACCGTTTCCGCGACCAGAACTGGTGATAGCTGTGCGGAGGCTGTGGCGGCCAGCGGCCACGCCGCGGTAAGGCTCACTGCCGCAGGTCCCAGACCGCGCCGCACGAGCCGCACCCTTAGCCGCGCACGGCCCTGCTCCAGTCGCTTGTTCACCGTGGCTGCGGACACACCGAGTGCCTTCGCCGCTTCGACCTGGGTCTTGCCTTCGAGGTAACAGAGCACAAGCGGTGCCCGGTAGCATTCGGCAACGCTATTGAGTTCCGCGTGCAAGACCTGCTGGACCTCGCGCCAAGTCAGGTCGTCGGAAGCGCCTGCGGATGGCTGGCTTGGCAGGCGGGCCTCGTGCTTCTGTCGTTTGGCAGAGCCCGCTCGCGCTTTGAGTGCAGTCCGGTAGGCCACTCCATGCAGCCAGCTCCCGACGGACGACTGATTGCGGATCGCTCCGGCCTTTTGGGCGAGGATGAGGAACGTCGCCTGAAATGCGTCTTCGGCGTCGGCCTCGTTGCCAAGCACGTTCCGGCAGACATCCAGCACCATCGACCCGTGGCGGCGCAACAGCGCGTGGAACGCCGCCTCGTCACGTTCCGAGCGGAAATGGTTCAGTAGCTCCTGGTCCGTGAGTACCTTAACGCGCTGGTCTTCGACCGAGCGACGGATCAATTGCAGGATGGGGCTCGTGGTGGTTTTCATCATCCGCTTGCCAATCCCCAGCAAAAGCAAGTCCTCCGATAATAGTGCCTCGGGAGACGCAAATATTTACTTTTTGTTCGTCGGCCGCGCTGCTTCTTCGCCGCTGCCGGAGCGAGGCATTTCGGCGAGCAAGTAAAAGTTCGGATTGCAAGAGCAAGGTAGTGTAGACGGTTGCAGCCGGTAGCTGTTTTCGGTCATTGACCTTGAGAAAGGCGTTGTGTTCGGGGTGCTCGTCGTCGTTGGGCTTCCCCGTTTCCGTGGCGACCGCTGCCGATGACGACTTCGCCAACCGCGATGACCGCCCCGACTTTGGGGATACCGTCCTTGATCGGGTTGCACCCCTCGGCTAAGCCGATGGCCTCGCGCATCAGCTTGATGTCCGTCTCAGTCATCCCGCTGCTCTCCAAGATGGCGTTTTGCCTGATTGATCTCAGATATGGGCCAATAACGACCCATGCCGGGTAGGTGCCGAGTAAGTGCCGAATACCGTGGAAACGGTGGAAAAAAGAGCCAATTCGCCCCGTTCCAGTTGCGACCCGATTTGCCGTAAACCCCTTCTCCAGCAAGCCATTTAGCTCCCGTTCCAGCGAGCTAATTGGTGCGGGTCGAGCCACGGAGTCATGGTTGCATCTCCTTAAGAGGAAATAGGTTGCGTCATGTGGTATGCCTGGTTTTGTGCCGAATTTCGTGCCGCGCCGATAGTGCACACGATATCCGATTGTCGCAGTCGGTACGCGACCACCTTCTTAATTCACGATTGCGCTAGACCGGACGCTGAGACGCTCCCGCGTTTGGCGTCTTCTGCGGTGACGGGACGAACCGGACGCCTTAATTGGGCACGTCCGGATCTGTGGGAGCGCCAGGGAGCAATCCCTGGCGCGACCCGGCCCTTTTTCCCTTCTTAGAGCATCACGAGGCTCTTTGTGCCGGGCCGTCGGCGACGTGGTGCGCCCAGGCCGCGATCGTGAGTGACGGGGGCGTCCCAACTGCGGCCGGCAGTGCCGACCCGTCGGCAATGAAGAGACCCGGATTACCGTATACCTCGCCGTTGTGATCGACAACGCCAAGGTCGGGACCAGCGCCCAGGCACGCGCCGCCCCAGGGGTGAAAGGTGAAAGGCTTCGCGATCGCCCAGGTTTTCAAGCCGCTCTGGGACTCCAGGACACGGAAGTTTTCCCGGATTATTTCAAAGATCGGCTCTTTCGCCGGATCGTAATCCAATTCCAGGCGTCCCTTCTCAAATCTTATCGTCGCTTTGCCGGTGTCCGCGCCCATGCCCGCCAAGAGCACCGTTTTTGCTAGCTTCTTTTTCACGCGCGGTGGCAGCGGCAGCGTATCGAAACCGGGCAAGCCGCCAAATCCGGCGAAGGGTATGTCCTGCCCATCCACCTTGAACCGGCCAAGCACCGGAGGCGATTTGAACATCTCGGGTTCCGCAGAATCTTTGAACCGTCGAGCGAACGCGAGGAGCGTCAACGGCAGTACAAGAAGCAGTGTCATGTCGAACGCCTGCACCAGCAGTTGAAAACGCCGCTCGCGGTCAGCCCCGTGTTCTTGAAACTCCGCGACGCGTGGAAGCGTTGATTCATCTGCTGGGCCTGGGGCTGTTGGCCCAACAAGCCGCCGAACGCGTCTACCGGCAACGAGAATCGACCGCGACGAAAAAAGACCTCAACCACCGCCGACCGGCTGTGGCGGGCCTTCCGCCCTTGCACTGTGCTCTTGGAACACCGCACGTTCGGAACGCTCGTTCACGCCGTCCGACTCAACGCCCGGCAACGCCAAATCCTCCACGTCCTCCGCCTCGCCGGACCCCGCGAATGCCCCTCCGAGCACCACTAACCAGGTGCGGAATGTGTGGCTTGCGCTGCGAGCTCGCTGGCCTTGATTAAGATACTGGACTGACGTATACTTAAAATGTCGATGGGGCCGGGCACTTCTTGTGCGCGCATTTCTGGGGATTCGATGATGCTCAAATCATTTCAAGTTTTGTTGATCGCGGTTTGCGGTGTTGCGTTCGAGGCGAATGCAACAAATGTAACTATTTTATTGCGAGCGTGTCGCGCGTGTGGGAAGATTGGTCAGGGCAAGGAGTTGTGTCAAAATAGATGCTTACGCGCCGAATGTCAAATGTTGCATTTTGTTACATTCGGGGTTGGCCAAGTCGGGGGTTGCGCCCACGGCGATGAGGTCATTGTTACGACCGTTAAGCGAAGCGCGATTGGAACGACGGTCGCGGGCACAGCGGTGACGCGACTCAGCTACGCTAAAAATGGACCGTTTTGCACCCAACCGCGCAATCATCTTCTACAATTAACAGATGCCCGCCGTTCAAAAAAGCCCCACGACTCTCGCCCTTCGTTCGTTCAGGAGAACCTCATGAATTGGAAAAACTGGATTAATCGCTTAACTCGTACCGGTTCACGAACGAAGGGCGGACGCCGGGTCGCATCAACATTTCGACCGCGCTTGGAGGCCCTGGAAGGCCGAGAGGTGCCCGCCGGAAACGTCACCGCGTTTCTGCTTGGCGGAACGCTCACCATCACCGGCGACGTGAATGCCAACGACATCGCGATCACGAACGACTTTACCAACTACAGCGTCGCGGGTGTAGGCACAACGATCAATGGCAGCGGCACGCCGGCGACATTCTCGGTGTTCTCGGTGAAGACGATCGCCATCACGATGAACGGCGGCAGCGACAACGCGACGATCGACAACGCGAACGGGATTGGCGTCACGTTCGCCGGAAACGACGGCGACGACACCGTTACCGCGACCAACGGCCTGTTCACCACCTTTACGTTCAGCGGCGGCGCCGGCATCGACGGCCTGACGATGACCAATGTGCTCGGCACGTCGGTGACGTTTACGGGCGGAACCGAGAACGACAGCCTGACGATGGACCAGGCCACGTTCAAGACGGTCACCTTCACCGGCGAGGCCGGCAATGACACCATGACGGCGACCAATTCCCGATTCAACAGCACGACAAGCACGGTGCTATTTACAGGCGGAACCGAAAACGACACGCTGAACATGGGCAACGTTCTGGCGCGAGCGGTGACGTTCAACGGCAACGCCGGCAACGACACGGTTCAAATTGGATCCTTTGCCGGCGACAACGTTTTCAATTCGCTGACCATCAACGGGGATGTCGGCGACACCAACGTTCGCATTCACAACGGCTTCACGAGGGTGATCGGCGCGTTGAGGATCACCAATCTGGCGGGAAACAACACGACGACTCTCGGTGAAGAGGCGACCGACAAGATCACGCTGGGAAGCCTGTCGGTCACGAATACGGTAGGAGCGGACACGTTCACGGCGGGGGGCGAGTCGCTAACGGTTGCTGGCGCGACGGCGATCCGGAACGGCGACGGCGGCAGCCAAACCAAATTCCTGACGACCGGGCCCCTCAACCTCGGCGCCCTCACGACGATCGCCAACGGCTTGGGCGCGGACACGGTTCAATTCGGCGCGGGCGGATTGGGCACGGAAATTCTTCACGGCGTCACGATCGCGAACGGATCCGGAGGCAGTACGACTTCATTCCTTGCGGGGGACACAACCCTCACGGGCGCGCTGAGCGTCACCAACACCGACGGTAACGATGACTTCCTAGCGGGCGGCAATTCGTTCACCGTCTTCGGCGGCGCGATACTCAACAGCGGCAATGGGAACACCACGACGCAATTCACGTCCACCTCGTCCGCGGTCGTGACCGGAGCGTTGACGGTGACCAGTCTGACGGGAACCGACGCGGCGACGATCGGCGCCGGCGGGACGACTCGCGTGACGGTCGGGGCGCTGACGATCAACAATGGCGTGACCGGCGGGCCGACGACATTCGGGGGCAAGTCGACCGCGATCAACGGGGCGTTCAATCACACCACGGGCGATGTAACGGTAAATGGCGAAACATTCACCGCGAACGGCGCCGTGACAATCAGGGGCTCCTCAGCGACGACCTTCAACGCATCCATGGAAACAACCGTCCGCGGCGTGCTGACGGTTTCCGGCGGCAACTCCACGTTTGGCGGAGGCAGCTATCAACTGAAGTCCGCTGCCGTTACCGGAGGCGATGTCACGTTCAACAGTTGGACGACGATCGCCACGACGTTGACCGTCACGTCCGCGTTGGGCACGGTCGACAGCAACGACATCCTGGATGTTCTCGGCAATGCGACCTTGACCGGAGCCAAGAGCGTGAGCCTGGACGGCACGGCGACGACGATCGGCGGCAACCTGATGATCACCGGCGGGGCCGGAGTGAATAATGTGGCGCTTCAAAATGTAAACGTGGGCGGGACGGCGACGATCAACACGTCGACCGGCGATACGATTCTTCTTAACGGCGACGATCAGGTGCTGATCAATGATTCCGACTTCGGCGGCGCCGTGACGATAACGACCGGGATCGGCAACGATTCGGTCATCGTCGAATCGTTTGATACCGACAAGTACACGGCATTCCACGGCAAGCTGACGATAACACTTGGAGATGGGGACGACTTTGCCCAGTTGGGCCGCGCCAGCGATCCGAACGATTTCATCGTTGCGGACGATGTCGTGACGGTGTCGGGCGGGATTGGCTCCGATACGCTTCAGAGCTTCAGTTCAAATAACAAATACTTGATGCCCACGGCATTCAATTTGGACATTGAACTGATGAATTGACGCTTAGCCGGCCTTTTTTCGCTTCATGGCGCGTTGGATGGCCGTGCCGAGATCCGCTGGGGTCTCGGCGACTTCGATGTTGGCGGCTTTGAGGGCGGCGATCTTGTCCACGGCACTGCCGCTCCCGCCGCTGATGATGGCCCCGGCATGACCCATGCGGCGACCGGGCGGAGCGGTCTGACCGGCGATGAAGGCTGCGACAGGTTTGGTCACGTTGGCCTTGATGAACTCCGCGGCACGTTCCTCCGCCGTCCCGCCAATCTCGCCGATAAGAAGGATCGCTTCGGTGGCGGGGTCGGCCTGAAACAGGCGCAGCAAGTCGATCTGGTTCGTGCCGATGATTGGATCGCCGCCGATGCCCACGCAAGTCGATTGACCGAAGCCAAGATTCGATAGCTGCCAAACGGCCTCGTAGGTGAGCGTGCCGCTGCGAGAGATGAGACCGACGCTGCCGGCCTTGTGAATGTGGCCGGGCATGATGCCGATCTTGCACTGGCCGGGCGAAATGATGCCGGGGCAATTCGGGCCGATCAACCGCGAGTTCGGCTTGTCCTTCAGGAAGCGCATCGCCTTGGACATATCGAGGACGGGAATGCCTTCGGTAATGCAAACAATGACTTCGACGCCAGCGTCAGCGGCTTCCATGACGGCGTCGCCCGCCCCGCCCGGCGGGACGAAAACCATACTGGCGTTCGCCCCGGTCTTCTTCACGGCCTCGGCCACGGTGTTGAACACCGGCAGCGATTTGCCCGAATCCTTGCCGGTCCAGGTTGTGCCGCCTTTCTTCGGCGTCACCCCGCCGACAAACTGCGTGCCGTATTCGAGGCACTTGTCGGTATGAAAACTGCCATGTCCACCCGTGATTCCCTGGCAAATGACGCGTGTGCTTTTGTTGACGAGAATGCTCATGGCTTTTGGTCCTTTCCCGAAAAACCATTGGTGTGATCGCTTTGAGCAATCAGTGGCGAGTCGGATTACTTCGCGGCCGCCACGACCATTTTCGCGGCTTCGCTCAAGTCCGTGGCGGTGCGCAGGGTCGGCAGTTCGCTCTTGGCGGCGGCCAGGATTTCGCGGGCTCGCACTACGTTCGTGCCCTCCAGACGCACCACCACCGGTACCTTGAAGCCGACTTCACGACCGGCTTTGACCAGCGCTTCGGCGATCACATCGGTCTTGGCAATCCCGCCAAAGATATTGACGAGGATCCCCTTCACATGGGCTTCGGAAAGAATGATGCGAAATGCTTCGATCGCGCCCTCGGCTGTCACCCCGCCGCCGACATCGAGGAAATTCGCCGGTTCGCCGCCGTAGTGCTTGATGATGTCCATCGTCGCCATCGCCAACCCGGCTCCGTTTACCAAACAGCCGATGTTGCCCGACAGCTGAATGAAACTCAGATTTGCCTTGGCGGCCCGCACTTCGTTCGGGTTTTCTTCGGCGAGGTCGCGCAGACTGGCCAGTTCCGGATGCCGGAAAAGTGCGTTGTCGTCAAAGGTGATTTTTGCGTCCAGCGCGATCACTTGGCCGGTCGGCGTCACGACCAGCGGGTTCACTTCGGCCAAGGTGCAGTCCTTCTTCAGGAAGACTTTGCTCAGGGCATGCAAGATCTTCTCGGCTTGGCCGACCTCGTCACCCGCGAATCCAAGTTCGAAAGCCAGCCGGCGGGATTGGAATGGCAACAAACCCGACTCGGGAGCGACGGGCACTTTGAGAATCTTCTCGGGACTTCGGGCCGCGACTTCCTCGATCTCGACGCCACCCTCAGCGCAGGCTATCAGCATGGGCACCCCGAGCGCCCGGTCGAGTACCATGCCAACATAGATTTCGCGGGCGATGTCGGCGGCTTCCTGAACCAACACCTTCGAGACCTTCTGTCCCTCGGCGCTGGTCTGCTTGGTGACGAGCGGATACTTGAAC
>JBGQCZ010000010.1:0-20083 GCA_041495645.1 Gemmataceae bacterium
GATGTGGATGAACATGCTTCTTGCGTGCAGGTCGATGCCGCAATAGTATCGATGTTGTTGGTTGTAGAACCGCATCATGGTCTCCGTGGGGACGGGCCGGCGTGCCGATCCCGCTTCGTGGTTGCGAAGTCACACGCTTCGCTGAAAGATCCACGCAGGGACACGCTTCGGCGTTGATCCCGTTTTACTTGGGACGAGCCGCCGGCTCGTCTCCATCGAGGCCATGAGAAGTATCCAGCCGTTGCACCTGACCGCGGCGGCATTTCGGTTTTCCGAGACATCACGTTCCTTGCAGCCGGCCCGGCAAGTGAACACAGTCGTTCGGCGACACGATGGGGCGCGGCGGTGTGGATTCGCATCGGTGAAAAGCCAACGGGGCGGCGACTGTTCCGCGTCTGCGCTGCAGCGAGTCTTGCCGCAGTCCTTTTCGGCGGCCTGTTCCTGCTGGCCTGTTGGGCGACAGCCGACTTCGACGTCGCCGCCGGACGAGAATTGGGGTACTTGGGACTCGTGTTGGTCGGCATTCTCGGTGCTGCCGTTCTCATGTATTACCCGTGGAGCCCCCGCTGGGCGGCCGCCAACGGGTGCAGACCGAACGCCGAACCGCCTTATGGACTCTGAATGTTTAAGCACGTTCCTTCCACGCGAACGATTTTTTTCACGTCTGGGTGGCGCGTCTGGCGGATGCGTTAAACTTCACCAACTTCTAGTTGCGCCGGGATGGTTTCAGGCAACGGTCGTCCCTGTCCCTGTTACTGTCACTGTTATTATCATGCACTACCCGAGTGACATGGCCTGCGTTGCTGCCCGCAGTATCCTACCGAGGGTGCGCCACCGGAAGTACGAAGCTCTCGGGACAACGGAGCCTCATTCGCCAGGATGGCAACAGCACCAACGGATCGATGATCTGGAGGACCGAATGTATACCACCCCATCGGGACTGGACTATGACGACCTGAAGAAGGGCGCCGGTGAACCAGCCACGCGCGGCGACATGGTCGTGGTCCACTACACCGGCTGGTTGAAGGACGGCAAGGAATTTGACAGTAGCCTGGGCGGCGAGCCCTTCTCCTTCAAGCTCGGCTTCGGCGAGGTCATTGCGGGCTGGGACGAAGGAGTGACATTCATGATGGTCGGCGGAAAGCGGAAGCTGTGGATTCCTGCCGCGCTGGGGTACGGCCGTCAGGGCTCGCTGCCCGAGATTCCGCCCAACGCGGAGCTGATTTTCGAGGTCGAGCTGCTTGCCATCCAGAAGTGACGGAGGCGGCCGAAGCCTGTTTTGGGGAGGGATGTCATGTCTGGAGTCATCGCGGGCTGCCTGTTGGGACTCGCCATCGGGGCCGACCCCGTCGGCGAGGCGGCGCTGAAGGAACTGAAGGCGCTTGAGGGCGATTGGGTTGTCCAGCGGATCGAAACCAAGGACGGCAAGCAAGAGCCTGGGGACGGTGAGCAGATCAGCCTCACCATCGAGGGCACGAAGTGGACCTTTGGGACGTTTCAATCCGGGGAGGTCGTGGCCCTCGACCCGTCCGCGAATCCGAAGCTGCTGGACCTCAAGAGCGTCCGCAAGGGGCGAGAAGACACGATCAACGAGGCAATCTACAAGGTGGACGGAGACACGCTGATCATTTGCATCTACCAGGGCAAGGACAAGAAACGGCCGACCAGCCTCGACAAGCCGACCGAGGGGGACACGGTACTCTGGACCCTCAAGAGGTCCAAGAAGTGATGTCGGCCCGCGCCGAACGAGACGCTGCAGCACACGGCGGGGCATGATTCTTTTCTGGGACTTCCAGCTCTCTAGTGCCCCGCCGCTGCTGAGCTTCATCGTTCGGCGACGGAGATAGTGTCATGTGTTTCGCAAGACGGCTTTGCTCACTCGTCCTGCTTGCGGCCGGTATGCTCGGCTGCCAGCGTGTCGAGTCAGTGACGCCGGTGGACAATCCGACCAAGACGGTTGCTCCCTCGGCCTTCAGCGGCGTGAAGGCCGGGGACGAACGAAAGGTCTCCGGCATCAAACTTTGCTGGTGCCCGGCAGGCAAATTCACGATGGGTAGCCCGCCCGGCGAACCCGAACGGCGTCCGGGTGAAGATCAGGTCGAGGTGACATTGACCAAGGGCTTTTGGATGGGCAAGTACGAGACGACGCAGGGACAGTGGAAACGGGTGATGGGAAAATTGCCGGGCGAGCTAACGGCGGAGTTGCCCGAGGGGGATGACTATCCGGTTGGCAACGTGAACTTTGCCGAGACGGAGGCGTTTTGCAAGAAGCTCACTGAGATCGCCCGCCAATCCGTTGATCTCCCGAAGGATTGGGAGTTTCGGCTGCCCACCGAGGCTCAGTGGGAATACGCCTGCCGAGCCGGGACGACGACGGCTACCTCGTTCGGCGACAAGATCGGCAGCAAACAGGCGAACGTCAAAGGGAAGCCGTACAACGGAGGCGAGCCGGGGCCGTCGCTCAACAAGGCCGCCAAGGTCGGCGGCTACCCGGCCAACCCGTGGGGCTTGCACGACATGCACGGCAACAGCTGCGAGTGGTGCCGGGACTGGTTCCACGCGAAGCTGCCCGGCGGCGTCGATCCCGACCTGTACTCCGCGAAGGCGACGGCGTTGAAGAACCGGACCGGCGACTGGTCCCGGAGCCGTCGCGGGAGTTGCTGGGCCGACGAGGGTTGGCCCAGCCGGTCCGCCTTTCGCCAACGGTTCGAGCCGGAGCGGCGTTACGACCACATAGGATTTCGCGCTGTAGCTGTTCAGCCGTAGCCAATAGGAATCATGCGGCGTAACTTTCGCGGGCCTCCCGGTGTTGAATGGGTATCGCACCCAACTTGGAGATGCCGCCGATGACCAACCTCTTGACCGCCACTCTGTTGTTGCTCGTTCCAGGCCAAGACCCGACGCCGCGAACCTGGGACTTGGACGGTGTGAAGCGCGAGGCGCTGGTTTACACACCCTCGAAGAAGACAGAGGGTAAATTGCCGCTCGTGTTTGACTTCCACGGTCACGGCGGAACGGCCAAGCACGCGGCCCGAACGCATCACATTCACGAGGCGTGGCCCGAAGCCGTCGTCGTCTACATGCAGGGTTTGAACACGCCCGGCAGACTGACCGATCCCGAGGGCAAGAAACCCGGTTGGCAATCCGGTCCAGGCGATCAGAAGGACCGCGATTTGAACTTCTTCGATGCCGTTCTGGCGTCCGCGAAAAAAGACTACTCCATTGATGAGAATCGCATCTACGCGACCGGCCATTCAAACGGCGGCGCCTTCACGTACCTTCTGTGGGCGAAACGCGGCGACACCTTCGCGGCCTTCGCTCCGGTAGCGGCGGCAGCGGGCGTGTATTTCGCGGATGCCAGGCCCAAGCCGCTGTTCCACGCCGCCAGCGAGAAAGACCCGCTCGTCACGTTCGCCATGCAACAACGCACGCTGGACCGCGTCAAGAAGCTCAACGGCTGCGACGATAAAGGCGAAGACTGGGCGAAGGGCTGCCTGCGCTATTCGTCGAAGAACGGCACGCCGGTCGTGATCTACCTCCACGGCGAAGGGCACAAGTACCCCGAGGCGACCCCGGCCCTGATCGTCAAGTTCTTCCAGGAACAGGCGAAGAAGTAACGGCGCAGTAAAATGGAAAAAGCGATGAATAAGTCGAAACTGCCGAAGACTGACGCAATTCGAGAATTGGCCGAGTTCTGGGACGCCCATGACTTGACCGATTTTGAGGGCGAAATGGAAGAACTCGCCGAACCGGTCTTCGTGCGCCGCACGCCGATCGAAATCAGTTTAGAGCCGCGCGAAGCCAAGGCGGTTCAGAAACTGGCCAAGGCCAAAGGTGTTTCGCGGGAAGAGCTAATCCGGGCCTGGGTATTACAACAAATCACCCGCCCAAGCAACGGCCGCCGAATCGGGCGATGAACCTGACCGGGGCCGCCTTACGACTTAACACGACAACAGGTTCTTGCTGGGAAATTCGACCAATGCCTTCGATCGAGCTGATTGATACCGAGATCGACGATTCCGCTTTTGTTGCCTTGGCCAGCAGTTTCGCCTCGCATTACGCGGAGTTGTACAAACATCCCTTGGTCAAAGTTATCCACATCGACAACTGGTTCGGAGAACGTTGGCTTGGTTTTGCGGGTAAATTCAAGGGAATCGCTGGTATCCGAAACCGGTCCCTGCACATGCGGCTCCCGGTTCCCCCGTTTCGTCCGAGCCGGGTCGTTTCCGCTTACGATTTTCGACGAAATCCCGATGGTTCGTACACCAGATCACAGGGCCGAATTTCCACGCTCCATGCGGAAAAGAACGGGGGCATCGTTTGGAACTTGTATGAGCCTGGATTGTACTGCTGGTATTCTGGCAACACGTCCACGAACACAACGGCGTCACTGATGATTTACGATGTCACACGGGATGGGAACAATGCTTGGTATGTCATGTTTGACAAAAGCGACGAATGGAACTTCACAAAATGCCGCAACGTCTCTCCCGAGGAATGTATGAAGATCGTCAACGCCCACCGCTGTTCAATCGCGAAAAATTGACCACAAACTGCGGTTGACTGGAAACTGCCCCGTCTCCCGAATCCATTCTCAGCGGGCGTCGTTCATGATCATTGCTCTGGCCTCGCCTTGTGTCGCCGCAACCCTCGATGAGGGCCTGGACAAGATCAAGCGGTTCCTGGCCGAAGCGGCGGCCCAAGGCGCGGAGATCGTGTGTTTCCCGGAAGCCTATCTCCCCGGTCTGCGGGGACAGGATTTTGACGTATTGCCCTGGGATCAATCGCGGCAGGAACGGGCACTTCAGGCCGTGGCGCAGTGGGCGCGAGCGTATGCGGTGGCCACGATCCTCGGCATGGAAAGGCTCACGGAGTCGGGCCGGCAGATTGCCGCCTTTGTCATCGACGCCCGGGGCCAGATTCAGGGATACCAAACCAAGAACCAACTCGACCCGAGCGAAGATCAGTTTTATGTGCCCGGTAATACCCGGCGGCTCTTCGAGATCAACGGGGTTAAGTTTGGAGTGGCGATTTGCCATGAGGGCTGGCGCTATCCCGAGACGGTGCGCTGGGCGGCGGTGCGGGGCGCCAAAATCGTCTTTCATCCCCAGCACACCGGGAGTGAACGAGAAGGTGTCCGCCTGACGCAGTGGGGCGCGGCCGACGGGCCTTACTACGAGAAGGCGATGATGATGCGCAGCCGGGAGAACACAATCTATTTTGCCAGTGTCAATTATGCGTTGCGCTTCCAAGAATCGGCGACCAGTCTCATCGCCCCGTCAGGCCAGTGCCAGGCGTACTTACCGTATGGGCAGGAAGGCGTACTGGTGCAGGCGATCAAAGTCGAGGAAGCCACCGGTTTGCTGGCGACTCGATACGCACCGGAGCGGTATCAGGAATTCAGGTCGGAGTAAGCGTGCAATACGAGATTTGGCGGAGCGGAATCTAGAAAAATTGTTTGTCTTTCGTGATACAGGCTCGGTCTCTGACGCCTTCTTCAAAGTGGTGATTTAGCGCCTTCGTTGAAGGAGTCCCCTATGCAGAGTAAGCCGCTGGCCTCCGTGAAATCGCGCGGGAACAAGCGCGTTCTTGTCGTGTTGAGCATCGTCGGCCTGTTCGTCTTCGTCGTCGCACTTGCGGGCGGCTTAGCGTACTTGAGATTCTCGGGGCACAACGTGGCCGGGCTTCAGGGGACATGGCGAGACACAAACAATCCGAAGCATATTTACGAGTTCCAGCCGAATGGCGACCTGGATGCCTGGGTCGGCTCCAAGTCCTGGATGAACCGGTTGGGGTGGTCCGCAACCTGGCGGCGGGACGGACAGCAAATCACTGTCCGGACCGATCGAAATTGGGATTTCAAGGGCCAACTGGACGGAGGGACCATCCGCGGAAAGACGCTCATCCGTGACGAAGCCGGGGCAATCGAGACCGAGGTCGACTCCGTGTGGCAGAAGGAGTAGCCACCGCCGTTGACTTGTGGGTTCGGCCAGACGTCGCGGCCTCATCCGCCAGCAAGGGTAAAACGGATCGGGGTTTCATTCGTCTTATTCTTGTGATCGATTTCCTTGCATTGACGGAGGGTTCGCATGAAGATGATGATCGTTCCGGTTGCCGCCGTGCTCTTGGTCGGTTTGACCCAGGCGGTTTTGGCCGAGCAGCCGGGAAAAGAATTGGCGGCGCTGGAACAGAAGATGGTCGGGGCATGGAAAGGCCGGGGCGGGTGCGACGGGCACTTCGTCTTCCGGGCGGACGGGACCTACGAGTTAAAGGATCACGGGCCCGCGGGGGACGATAGCGCGGGCACCTGGAAGGTGCGATGGGACGCCCTGCCGCCTACACTGCTCCTGACCTGTAAGACTTCGGAATTCCCGGAAGAGGTCGGCAAGACCAGAGAGGTGACGCTCATCAAACTGGACGACAAGAGCCTCGCCATCGGGTACGCGAACCAGAATGGCAGTCCATCCGGGCAGTACACACGGGTGAAAAAGTAGTGATGCGTCCCTCAACGTACGACCTGAGCCGCTTCGAGCGCGCACAGGAAGACGACTACAAGCAGGCACTGGCCGAGATCGTGAGCGGCCGGAAGCGCACGCATTGGATGTGGTACATCTTCCCGCAAGTGGACGGCCTGGCGTTCAGCTCGACCTCGAAGTTCTACTCGATCAAGAGCGTCGAGGAGGCCAAAGCTTACCTCGATCACCCAATCCTGGGACCGAGGTTACTGGAATGCGCGGAGGCAGCCGTCCGCGTCGAGGGCCGATCCGCGAGGGAGATCTTCGGCTCGCCCGACGAGCTGAAGCTGAGGTCGTGCGCGACCCTGTTCGCGTGCGTGTCACCGCCGGGGTCTGTGTTCGACCGCTTGCTCGGGAAATACTATGGGGGCGAGCGAGACAGTAAGACGCTGCAATTGTTGGGCATCGAGCCTGAAGTCGGGAAGCACTAATGCTGTCCGCCGGGTGATTATGCGAGCGGGGGTTCTTCATGGAAATCGACAGGACAGAAGAGCTGAAGAAGAAGTTGAGCGGCTTGAGGCGAAAAGCCTGGCTGCCAATTGTGATAGAAGGTGATGGCGAAATCACCGCCTCCAAGTTCTCCGGCGTCCCATGGCTTTTTCCGCGCGAAGCCTGGCCGCTCTGTCCCCATTGCAGCCAGCCGATGCAGTTGTTCCTGCAACTGAATCTCGCGGAGTTGCCGAAAGATGTTGGCAACGATTTCGGCGAAGGGTTGCTGCAGATGTTCTACTGCACCAACAGCCTATCACGCTGCATTGAGGAGGGCCAAGGCTGGGAACCATTTTCTGATTGTCACTTTCTGCGGCTCGTTCAACCGGCGCCATTGATGCGCGTGCGGACGCCGGAGCGGGCAGTCGTTGAGGATGAGTTTCCAGCCAAGTTGATAACCGGCTGGAGAGAGATAGAGGATTATCCGCGCCCCTGCGAGTGCGATGAACACGGCGTCATCCTGAATGACAGCGATTATGAAATCTGGCTGGATTATGGGACTCAGGGTGACAAATTGGCAGGCTGGCCGGCTTGGATCCAGGACGTTGAATACCCGAACTGTCGGCGGTGCGGACAACGCATGAGACTCGTCTTCCAATTGAACTCTGAGCAAAACCTCCTGTACATGTTCGGCGACGGCGGGCGCGGTCATGTTACGCAGTGCCCCGAGCATAGAGACGAACTGGCTTTCGCCTGGGCTTGCACTTGAAAGGCGGCCGAAGCAGTTGGTGAGTTGACCGGTCGGCATTACGGCCTTCGAGAGATGACATCTTCGGCGAATGCAGGAGACGTGTCCGTTGCTTCGTTTGCTGTTGCCTTGGAGGCGGAACCCGTGGAAAACCTGATCCGGCCGGCAACCGTCGCTGATCTTCGCGCGATTCGCGACATCTACAATTACTACGTCGACCGCTCCACCTGCACGTTCCAAGTCGAGCCGGACACGGAGGCGGAGCGGCTGGCGTGGTTCGAGGGGCGTCCCCCGGCCCACCCGGTTACCGTCGCCGAAGAGGCGGGCGATGTCGTGGGCTGGGCGTCACTCTCCGCGTGGAACTCGCGGTGTGCTTACGCCCGGTCGGTGGAAGCGTCGATCTACGTTCGCCACGACCTGCACCGGCGCGGCCTCGGTCGCATGCTCATGCTCGATCTGATCGAGCGGGGGCGGGCCGCCGGGCACCACACCATCATCGGCGGCGCTTGCACGGAGCAGACCGCCAGTATGGCGTTGCAGGAATCGCTCGGGTTCGAGCGGGTGGCGTGCTTCCGCGAGGTCGGCTACAAGTTCGGCCGCTGGCTGGACGTGGCCTACATGCAGTTATTTCTTGGGCAGCAGACACAGGCCTGACGCTTACGTTCACAGGTGTCCGGTGATCGACTACAAGGCGATCTTTGATGCGATCCTGAATGATCCGCGCTACCAAAAGAACCTCGATTGGGGCGAGGCTCGGCCGGGGCATCCGGAAGGGACCGTGCGCGCCCATATCGCGGAGATCGAGCCCAATCTCGAAGCGCTGCGGCCCAAGCTCTCCGAGGCGGACTATTGGAAGCTCAAGATCCTCGTCCACACTCACGACAGTTTCAAAGCCGAGGCGCAGCCCGGTGTCACCATCACCGATCCCCGGAGCCATGCATCGTTGGCCCGGGAATTCTTGGCGTCATTTTGTGATGATCCCGATTTGCTGGCGATGGTGCAGTACCATGACGAACCGTTCGCGCTTTGGCGGCAAGCCGAGAGCAAGGGCAAATACAACCAGGAGCGTTTCGCCGTCCTCGTGCGAAACATCAAGGACTGGAACTTGTTTCTCGCATTCAACATCATCGACGGTTGCACCGCGGGAAAGAGCCGCGAACCTTTGGCATGGCTGTTCGGGGAGATTGGCGACACGGTTCAATCCAGCTTCACGGCCGCGGACATATTGTGAGCGTGCCGAACCGCTCAGCGACGGTACAAAAGCATCATGAACATCGAAACCGCCCGTCTCCAACTGACGCCGTACTCGCCCGAGCATTTTCTCGCGCTGATCGAAGGGGAGAAGCAATTCGAGGAACGCTTCGGCATGCCGGCCGCGGAGGGCCTGCGAGCGTTCTTCGTGTCGGGCGATGTCTCGCCCGCCTGGCTGGAACAACTTCGCGCATCGGTGTCGGCTGATCCGTGGAAGCACGGCTTTGCCGTCGTCCATCCGGAAAGCCGTTCCGTTATCGGGAACGTCGGCTTCAAAGGGCCGCCAGATGCGGACGGGATGGTCGAGATTGCCTACGGCATCGTGCCCATTTTCCAGGGCCGCGGGTATGCCACCGAAGCGGCCGAGGCCGGCGTCGGGTTCGCGTTCAACAGCGGCCGGGTTCGCGTCGTCCGAGCGCATACGCTTCCGACGCCCAATGCCTCGACGCGAGTTCTCACGAAGTGTGGATTCGAACGCATCGGCGAGGTCGTGGACCCCGAGGATGGTCTGGTGTGGCGATGGGAGCGAGGCAAGGAATCGGCGTGCGGCAGGCCATAAGGCCTCCCGTATTTGGATATATCTCTCCTGAGGGCGCGATGGCAAACACCGACGCGACGATGTTTCCAGATGCCGTCACGGAAGAGATGAAGAAGTTTCAGGGCACTTGGAAACAGATCGCCTACGAGAGGGATGGCGTGACGGAACCGCTCGACGAACAGGGCTGGGAGCCCCGCGTGACCTTCACCGGCGACGAATTCGTTGTGACCCTGGCCGACGGGAGCA
Source organism: Gemmataceae bacterium (assembly GCA_041495645.1). Lineage (GTDB taxonomy): Bacteria > Planctomycetota > Planctomycetia > Gemmatales > Gemmataceae > JBGQCZ01. Next base: position 9,728 of record JBGQCZ010000010.1, read on the forward strand.
TTCCGATCAAAGGCACCTACAAGCTCGATCCAACCCGGGATATCAAGACCGTTGACTGGACAGACACCATCGGCGAGGACGCTGGAAAGACCTTGCTGGCCATCTACTCGTTGGAGGGGGACCGGCTGGTCTTTTGCGCCGCGTATCCCGGTCTGGAGCGGCCGACGGAGTTCAGGACCCGGCCGGGACAAGTCCTCCGCGTTAGCCAGCGCGAGATGCCGTGAGCGGGAAAACCTGCTTCGGGTGGTGGGTTAACAATTCGTTCGACGGCGATCGACATCACGAGGTGTTTCATGGACACGCCCAAAAAACAGATTCCCCCGGAGCGAAAGGCGCTTTATTACGGGGGAATGGCCCTGATCGGGATCGGGCTCTTGCTGTTCCTCTCGACCTTCTTCACCTTCATGGCGAACTTCGGTAACTTCGATAACTTCGAGGGCCGCGCACAATCCGAAGGCGCCCGCGCGCTTGGCGGCATGGTTTTGATGGTGATTGGCGGCTTCATGATGAATGTCGGGGCGAGGGGATGGGCTGGGTCGGGTGTAGTGCTCGATCCCGAGCAGGCAAGGAAGGACGTGGAGCCGTGGAGCCGCATGGGCGGGGGCATCGTGCAGGATGCATTGTCTGAAGTTGAAGTCGTCAAGAAACTTGAGAACCGGCTCGACTCGCCCGAACCGCAGATCAAGGCCCGTTGCCAGAAGTGTCAGACGTTGAACGACGAAACCGCCAAGTTTTGTAATCAATGTGGGGCGGCTATCTAAGTCCATCAGGCCGGCAAGTTCGACACGATTGAATATATGCCCAAAGTGTACGACGCTCTATGTCTGTTTCACTTACCGCAATTGAAGACGCACGCCGGCGAATCGCCGGTTCGGCCATTCGCACGCCGCTGGTTCGGTTGAACAGCTTCGACGCGCCAGCGGAAATCTATTTGAAGTTAGAGAATCTCCAGCCGATTGGTTCGTTCAAGATTCGTGGGGCGTCTAACGCCATTTCTTATTTGTCCGAGGAGCAACTCCGGCGCGGCGTGCTGACGGCATCGGCGGGGAACATGGCGCAGGGCGTGGCGTGGCGGGCGCGCGAACTCGGCATTCCCTGCACGGTCGTGGTCCCCGAGACGGCGCCGGATACGAAGCTGGCGGCGGTCGAGCGGCTCGGCGGGCGGCTGATCAAGGTTTCCTTCGAGCGCTGGTGGCAAACTTTTCAAGAACGCGCCTATCCGGGCGTGGACGCGACCTTCATTCACGCGTTTGACGACCCGCACGTCATGGCCGGCAATGGTACGATCGGCCTGGAGATTTTGGAGGACTTGCCGGATGTGGACGCAGTCGTCATTCCTTGGGGCGGCGGAGGGCTAACCTGCGGCATCGCATCGGCGCTGCGCGCGAACAAGCCAAACTGTCTGATTTACGCAGCCGAGGTCGCGACGGCCGCGCCGCTCTCCGCATCGCTTTCGAGCGGCCGCGTTCAAGTGGTGGACTATCAACCATCGTTCGTGGACGGCATCGGCAGCAAGACCGTCTTCCCGCAGATGCTGGAGCGCGCAAGGCCATTGATCGATGGCGCTCTGGTCGCGAGCCTGGAGGAGGTCGTAGCGTCGGTGCGATTGCTGGCCGAGCGCAACTGTGTCATCGCCGAAGGCGCCGGCGCCTGCCCGGTGGCGTGTGCAATGGCCGGGAAGGCGGGTAGCGGCAAGATCGTGTGCGTGGTATCGGGAGGCAATATCGGCTTGAAGAAACTAAGCGCGATATTTGGCTAACTCTCGCTGGCGAGCGGATACTCCGTGATCGGCACGCCGAGTGTCGGAATTGCTTGCAATCGCCGCCACGCCGCCGTTACCCGGCGTTGCTGTTCGGCCGCGTAGTCCGCATCCAGGTTGGCTTTCGAGAATGGGCCGTCGCAAGTCGCTATTTCGAATCCGTCATCCACAATGAACTGAGCTTGCGCGGGGTTGCAGCGGATATGGCGTTCGGGTTGTAAGTGCAACCGCTCAAGGGGCACTTCACCCAGTACGTAGCGAAGGTACAGGTCGGAGTCGACGATGGCGTCGACGGGCTGGCCGCACACGTCGCAGTTGTAGCCTTCGTCACACTTCACCGGCAAACTCCAGCCGAAAGTTACGTCCCCGCTATCCTATCCCCTGGAGGGAATGCCATGGGCGTGTTCGACAAGTTTCGTCTAGACGGGCGGCGGGCGCTCATTACCGGGGGCACGCGTGGGCTTGGCCTCGAAATGGCGAAAGCGCTCGCCGAGGCCGGCGCTAACTTGGTTTTGGTCGGCCGGGAAGCGCCCACCTTGGAAAAAGCCGCGGCGGAATTGGCCGCGTTTGGTCGCGAAGTCGCGACGCTGCAGGCTGATGTCGGCATCCCGGCCGAAGCGGAACGAATGTGTTCCGAGGCGCTGGCCAAACAGGGGCCGATCGACGTGCTCATCAACAACGTGGGCGGTCGGCGGATCAGCATTCCGACGGAGCAATTGCCGCTCGAGGATTGGCAGCGAATCGTGGACCTAAACCTCACGAGCGCGTTTCTTTGCTGCAAGCATATCGGCGGGGCGATGGTGGCGCGGAAGCGTGGGACGATCATCAACGTGACGTCAATTTCCGGCATTATTGTGAATCGCGGAATCTTCGGCCGGACCTATGAAACCACGAAAGCCGCACTAACTGCCTTTACCAAAGCGCTAGCAGTCGATTGGGCGTTGTATAATGTCCGAGTCAACGCGATTGCGCCGGGCGGCTTCCTGACCGACCCGAATCGGCGTTGGTTTGCCGAAAAACCAACGCTGCGCGCGACTTTTGAAGACATGATTCCCATGGGCCGACTCGGAGACCCGCCCGAAATCGGCCCGCTCGCTCTTTATCTCGCCAGCGATGCCTCGAGCTACATGACTGGCGCGACTGTTGTCATTGATGGGGGATACACCCTCTGGTAGTTTGACCATCGCCTCGCTTACGCGTCGGGCTCCGCCTTCGGAGCCCGACGCGTAAGCGAGGCGGACGTGCAACGAAGAACTCGGAACTCGCATGGCCTTGCCGATAGTCGCGATCGTCGGCCGCCCGAATGTGGGCAAGTCCTCGCTATTTAATTGCCTGGCGGGGAAGCGGATCAGCATTGTTGATCCGACGGCTGGCGTTACGCGCGACCGGGTCTCGACCAATATCGAGGTTGGCGAACGGCACTTCGAACTGGTGGATACCGGCGGCATCGGCATTGAAGACTCGGACAAACTGACCGCCGACGTCGAGAAACAAATCCAGCACGCGATCGATCAGGCCGATGTGGTGCTGTTTGTCGTGGACATCCGCAGCGGCGTGGTTCCGCTCGACGAGGAAGTGAGCCGGCGTCTGCGCCCGGTGACCAAGCCGATCTTGCTGGTGGCGAACAAGTGCGATGTGCCGGAACAGGTGTCGAACGCGGAGGAGTTCCGCACGCTGGGCCGCGGGGCCGCCTATGCGGTCAGCGCCGAACATCGCCGGGGACGGCAAGAACTTCTGGACGCGATCGTGGCCCGGCTCCCCGCGTCGAATAACGAGCGTGTGCCCGCCGAAATCGAAATGAAGCTGGCCATTGTCGGCCGGCGAAACACGGGGAAAAGCACCTTCATCAACGCCCTCGCCCAGGACGAGCGCATGATCGTCAGCGAAGTGGCGGGCACCACGCGCGACAGCGTAGACGTGCGCTTCGAGCGCGACGGCAAAATTTTTGTCGCCATCGACACGGCGGGCGTGCGGCGAAAAAAGAGCATCGCCGGCGACATCGAGTTTTACAGCCTGGTCCGCGCCGAACGCTCCATTCGCCGTTCCGACGTGGTGCTGGTGTTTTTCGATCCGCGTTTGCGCGTCAGCATGGTCGACAAACAATTGGCCGCCTACATCGTCGAGCAAAACAAGCCGGCGATCTTCGTCATCAATAAGTGGGACCTGGTCAAGGAACGGCTGCGTACGGGCGACTATGCCGACTACATGCGCGCCATGTTCCCGATGTTGGATCACGTGCCAATTGCGTTCGTCACTGCCAAAGAGGGCAAGAACGTCTGGCGCTTGTTGAATCTGTCGCAAAACCTGTACAAGCAGTCGTGCGCGAGGGTGACGACCGGTGAACTCAACCGGCTGGTGCAGGAAGCCTATCGAAGACAGCCGCCGCCCATGCGCCAGAATCGGCAGGGCAAGATTTATTTCGCGACGCAAGCCGCGACGAATCCGCCAACCGTTGTGCTGTTTACCAATCTGCCCGATTTGTTCGACAACACCTATCAACGCTACATCCTGAAGTTCCTGCGCGAGCGCACGCCGTTCCGCGAAGTTCCCATCAAGCTGCAGTTGCGTGCGAAGAAGCACGGCGACCTGTCCGAGCCGGATCTACCAATGTTGCCCGAACCGGAACCGCTGCCGCCGCCCAAACCCGAACTCGATCTCACGGGCCTGGAGTTCAAGAGCACGGTCACGGAAGAGGAATTTCAGCGGGTAAAGAAGCGAAAGAACAAAGAATTGTGGGACATTTAACGGAATTGCCGATTGCCGATTTTTGATTTGTAATCGGCAATCGGCAATCGGCAATCGGCAATCCAAATCACTCGGTCGAGCTGTTGTAAAGGGCATTGCGAATAGCGTCGGTCGCCGATTCGGCGCGGACTTGCACTTCTTCGTTCACGTCCAGGTAGATTTTATCTTGCAGGATTTCTTGAATCACGATCGTGAGCTTGTCGGTGGTCTTCAGGTCCACTTGCGGGCGGGCGCCGGTGTTGAGCGCCACCATTCGCTTTTGAATCAGCGTGGACAACTTGAAGCGTCCGCCAACCTTGTTGACAATCCCTTCCTCTTTCAATTCATCGAGCATCGGCTCACTCCCGAAACAGGGGTTCGATCAGGGTCTGTAACTCGCGGACAGTCGTATCGAGGTCGTCGTTGACAACTTGATGAGTGTATTCACCGGCCCGTTGCAATTCCTTTCGGGCCGTGGCCAAGCGTCTTTGGATCGTTGCTTCGTCCTCCGAATTCCGGTCGCGCAGCCGCTTTTCCAGCACTTCCAGCGACGGCGTGGTCAGAAAAATCGACACGTGATCGGGGCGGGACTTCCGCACCTGGGCCGCTCCTTGCACGTCGATCACCAGCAGCACGCCGATTCCTTGCTGGCGGAGCCGTTCGACGGGTTCGCGCGGCGTGCCGTAGAAGTTGCAGATCACAGTCGCCCATTCGAGGAATTCACCTGCGGCGATCTTCTGCTGGAATTCCTCCAGCGAGAGAAAGTAGTACTCTACTCCGTCTCGCTCTCCGTTCCGCGGCGACCGGGTCGTCGCCGAGATCGACTGCCGCAACGGCAAACCGGACACGGCCAGCAGGCGGGAGGTTACCGTGGTCTTCCCGCTGCCGCTCGGTCCCGACAGAATGATCAGCGGACCTTTGGCCATGTCGTTAAGCCGCGAACGGTTCACTCCACGTTTTGGATCAGTTCGCGGATCTTCTCCAGCGATGCCTTGATTTCGACGACGTGCCGCGAAATCTGCACGTCGCTGGCTTTCGAGCCGATCGTGTTGGTTTCGCGGCCCATTTCCTGGGCGAGAAACTCCAGTTTGCGGCCCGGCCCGTCGCCTTCTTTTGTCACCACCGAATGAAATTGCTCCAAGTGGCTGCTCAGCCGGACCACTTCCTCGGAGATATCGCTGCGGTCCGCGAAGATGGCGACTTCCTTGATCACATCCTCGGCATGAAGCGGAATCGACGGCTCGGTGAGCAGCGCTCGCACTCGCTCCAGCAGCCGGTCGCGGTAACCCGCCGAAACCGCCGGGATGCGTTTCTTGATCTCTTGGAGTTCGTCCGCGATCCGGTCGCGCATCGACAGCAATTCGGCAGCCATCCGCCGGCCTTCCTCCAGCCGCATTGCTTGCAAGCGTGCGAGCGCTTGTTCAACCACTTTTTCAAGCAACGGCCATTCCTCGTCGGCCTTTCCCGCGTTGCTGCCCGGTTCCGGAGCGACTCCTGGGAGCGCAACGCACTGCGCCATCAGGGCGGCGATCGTCGCGGACTCAAGACCCATTTCGCCGCCGACGCGGCGAATCTGGTCCAGGTAGCTTCGGAGCGCCACGGCGTTCAGGCGATAATCCGAAGCTTGCGCTTGCCGCTCGCAACGAATCTGAACTTGAAGCGTGCCGCGACGGATGGTTTGGCGGATGACGCGTTCGAGTTCCGGCTCGAACAGGTTGTACGGCTCAGCCGCACGCACCACGATTTTCAGATAGCGGTTGTTGACGGCGCGGATTTCGACGGCGACCGAGAGCGAGTCGCTCTGATGGCGGGCTTCACCAAAGCCGGTCATGCTGAGCAACACAGCCGCCTCGCGGTTGAGAAAACGCCAACAGCCGGGCCGACCGTTTCGGCCCGGGCCAAAGTTCACGTCAGAATCGCTTATTTGCCGAGAATCGAAGAAGCCGTTCCGCCGGCGTGTTGCACCAACTTCACTTCAGCCATAATTGCGATGGCCCACACGGCGGCGATGATCAAGGTGAACTTCGTGAACGCATCGCCGGCACGCGAGCCAAATGGGCTCGATCCGCCCGCTCCACCGAACGCGCCCGCCAGACCACCGCCCTTGCCGCGCTGAATGAGCACCAGCAAGATCATGAACAACCCACTCAGCAACACAAATGTGTTGAACAGATGGGCCCAGAAGGTGGAAATGCCGAACGTGATCACGACCGCTTCTCCCGTGCGAATATAGGATTCCGTCCCGAAGTCCGTGTCGGAACAGGAATTATACTAAGGCCGGCCGCATTTCGGCAACCTGTATCGAGCGGACAAGAGTGTCCGCGATACGTGTAACGCGGACACTCTTGTCCGCAAACACTATTGCGCGGCTTTGACGATCGCCAAAAACGAGTCGGCGGCCAGGCTTGCTCCGCCCACGAGAGCGCCGTCGACGTCCGCCTGACTCATCAGTTCCTTGGCGTTGTTCGGTTTCACGCTGCCCCCGTATTGAATCGTCAACGCCTGGCCGGCTTCGTTTCCGTACAGTTGCGAGAACCGCCAGCGCACGAAAACGTGCGCTTTCTGCGCCTGGTCGGGCGTCGCATTTCGTCCCGTGTTGATCGCCCAGACCGGCTCGTAAGCGATTACCAGCCGGTCAATCTGGTCCTTCGGCAAATCGCGCAGTCCCCAGGTCAATTGATTGTCGAGGATCAACTCGGTCTTGTTCGCGTCGCGCTCTTGCAGCGTTTCGCCGATGCAAAAGATCACGTGCAAACCAGACTTCAGGGCGAACTTCACCTTGGCGTTGATGAGATCGTCCTTTTCGCCCATCACCGTGCGCCGCTCGCTATGGCCGACAATGGCGTATTTGCAGCCGGCGTCCAAAAGCATCGCGGGGCTGATCTCACCGGTGAACGCGCCCTCCGGTTCCGAGTAAACGTTCTGGGCGCCCACGGCGATTGGGCTGCCTTTGACGGTTTCGGCAACGATGGCGAGCCAGGGAAAAGGCGGACACAAGGCGACGGACACTCGCTCATCGGCGCCGATTCCGGCTTTGATCGCGGCGGCGAGCGCCCGGGCTTCACTGGAGGTCTTGTACATCTTCCAGTTGCCGGCGACGAACTTCTTCCGTGCCATGATGGGACTCGTGAAGGTGAAAATCTCTCTATTCTGTGTGCAAGTCTCGCGACGATTTGTCAAGGCGCGATGGGACCGACGTCGGTGGGCAAGCTTAGATCGCGGCGAGGCACGGTCGCCAGCCGCCTCATTCGAGTTTCTTGTCGAACATCACCGCGATGCGGCGGATGTCTTTCATCAGGGCGTCAAACTGGTCGGGCAGGAGTGCCTGGGGGCCGTCGGAGAGCGCCTTTTCAGGACAGCAATGCACCTCGATGTGAACGCCGTCGGCCCCGGCGGCCACCGCCGCTCGCGCCATGGGCGGGATCAAATCGGGCCGGCCGGTCGCGTGGCTTGGATCGACGATCACCGGCAGGTGCGACTGCCCTTTGATGTTCGGGACGCTAGCCAAATCTAGCATATTTCGCGTGGAATCCTCGAAACTGCGCACGCCGCGTTCGCACAGGACGACCTGCGAATTGCCCGCCGCGAGGACGTATTCAGCGGACATAAGCAGGTCTTTCACGGTCGCGCTCATGCCGCGCTTGAGCAGGATTGGCTTGCCCGAAAGGCCGACTTCCTTCAACAAATCGAAGTTCTGCATGTTGCGGGCGCCGATTTGCAGCATGTCAGTGTATCGACAAATCATTTCGACCTGCCGCGTGTCCATCACTTCGGTCACGATGGGCAGGCCGTATTTGTCTCCAACGGCGCGGAGCATTCGCAGACCTTCCTCACCGAGTCCCTGAAACGAGTAAGGGCTGGTGCGCGGCTTGAACGCTCCGCCGCGAAGCAAATTGGCGCCGGCAGCTTTGACGCGCCGGGCAATCGTGTCGAGGTACTCGAAATTCTCGATGGCGCACGGGCCGGCGATCATGCCAAGATACCCGCCGCCGATCTTCGTCTTGCCGGCCTCCACGACCGTGTCGGCTCTGTGAAATTCGCGGCTCGCCAGCTTGAACGGCTTCAGAACCTCCATCACCTTTTCAATGCCGGGCAAGGTGTGGAAACTCTCGGTTTGCGGTTTGGTATCGTCGCCGACCACGCCGATGATGGTGCGGAACTCGCCCTTGATCGGGTAGGGCGTGAAGCCCATTTGCCGCACGTGATCCATCACGTGATCGATTTGGGCGGGCGTCGCGTCGGGATGCAGAACCAGAATCATGACTGGTACTCGCAAAAAACGTTTCGTCGTAGCCGCAGGCTTTAGCCTGCGTGAGGACCCTCACGCAGGCTAAAGCCTGCGGCTACAGACCGAGATCCACCGAACTTCATGAGACCCTCTTGTTAAATTGACTTGCCGACGGCGCTGGCGACTCGCCGTAAGCCCTTCATCAACTCATCGTACTGATCCGGCAAGAGCGCTTGCGGGCCGTCGGAGAGCGCTTTTTCCGGACAGCAGTGCACTTCGACGTGCACGCCGTCGGCGCCCGCCGCGACGGCGGCCAGGGCCATCGACGGGATCAAATCGGGCCGGCCGGTCGCGTGGCTGGGATCGACGATCACGGGCAAGTGCGATTGTCCCTTGAGGTTGGGCACGCAGGCCAGATCGAGCATGTTGCGCGTCGAATCCTCGAAACTGCGCACGCCGCGCTCGCAGAGGACCACATTCTTGTTGCCCGCCGCGAGAATGTATTCGGCGGACATGAGCAAGTCCTTCACGGTGGCACTCATGCCGCGCTTCAGCAAGACCGGTTTCTTCGTCTGCCCGAGTTCCTTGAGCAGGTCGAAATTCTGCATGTTGCGCGCGCCGACTTGGTACATGTCCGCATATCGGCCAATCAGGTCAATTTGACGTATGTCCATGACCTCGGTGACCACCGGTAAGCCGTGCTTCTTGCCGGCGTCGTGAAGGATTTGCAGTCCTTTTTCGCCGAGGCCCTGAAAGGAGTAGGGGCTGGTTCGCGGTTTGAACGCACCGCCGCGCAGCAAGTTGGCTCCCGCGGCCTTCACGCGCTGGGCGATTTGATCGAGAAACTCGACGTTCTCCACGGCGCACGGCCCGGCGATGATGCCCAAATGCCCGCCGCCGATCTTCGTCTTTCCCACTTCAACGACCGTGTCGGCCTTGTGAAATTCCCGGCTCGCGAGCTTGAACGGCTTTTGGATTCGCAGCACTTGCTCGACACCGGGCAGGCAGTGAAAAGCTTCCTCGGCTTGCGGTTTGTTTTCATCGCCGATGGCGCCGATGATCGTGCGGTGCTGGCCCTTGCTCACGTGCGGAGTGAAGCCCATTTCCTCGATGCACTGGACAATGTGATTGAATTGCTCGGTGGTCGTATCGGGACGAAGCACGAGAATCATGGCAGTCTCCTGGTCCGGAACTCGTAACGCGGGATCGGCGCAACGGCGGGGCGTGTGAGTTGTTCCGACTTCATTCATTGAACCGATAACAGCAAGCGCAGGCAACACCATCCCTGTAGCCCGCTCGCTCCCGGCTCGTGAAAAAATGGGGACTGGTTCCGGCCGCGCCTGCAAAGACCGTCGAACTCCAAAGACGAGGCCGGTGCCTGTCCCCATTTTTTCACAACGTCTCCGCGAGAGGATTGCGTTCTTCTTGCGGAGCCAGACGACCACAACTCGGAACCAAACTAAATCAAACTTTTCTTCACAATTGGCCTTGTGCGCGTTTGGACGCAACTCATTGCGAAACCATGTGTTAACCTTCTCCCCGCGCGCCCTCAAAAACTTTGTGGAGAAAGTGGTTGGATGAGTGGTTGGGTGGTGCGTTGAGTGGTGCGTTGAGTGGTGAGACTGGTTGTGGACTGAGTTGGAAA
>JBGQCZ010000011.1:0-19952 GCA_041495645.1 Gemmataceae bacterium
CGGCGGCATGACCTGGACAAACCCTGCCGCGGTCACTGCGTTCTATTCGGTGAGTCAGACCGGAACGGCGAGCGGCGACTATCAAAGTCTTTCGGGGTCGGCGTCGCTGCCCTACGCGGTCTTCGCGTCGGAAGTGAAGATTTTACCGATTGACGATCCGACCTTGGAAGGTCCGGAGGATGTGACGATTTCGTTGACACAGAATGCCAGCTATGCCGTGGTTCCTCCGGGGACGGGAACGGTGACCATTCAAGACGACGAAGAAATTCCCGTAGCTCCGCAGGCCAACCCTGACGAATACGCGATGGGTGCGGAGGAATCATCGCACAGCTTCGATGTCGGCGTGCTGCATAATGACTATCTCTTCAGTCCCGGAGCTGCGACGGCCGTGCTCAAGGCCGATCCCAACCAAGGCACGGTGGTACTCAACCCGAACGGCTCGTTCGTTTACACGCCCGGTGCCGGCATCCAGTCTACAGGCGGCAACGATTCGTTCCAATACGTCGCTTCGCAAAACGGCTTGGAAAGCGCCTGGACGCTCGTGACAATCCACGTGGTCAAGGTCACGATCACGACGGTCAAGCCCGACGGGACACCGCTGCCGCACGGCGAGAACATGACCACCGGCGCGTACGTGCCCATCAATGCGAACAACGATAACGGGTCGGTCGTGACGAACGGGATTCCGACAAACCGGGACTTCAATGTTGCTCCATTGCGGCTTCCGATTCCATTGGATGGGTTCTTAGACGACCCAGACCTGGTTGCGGTGAACGTGTCGGTCAACCCGAATGCGGGCTTGCCAGGCTTCTTCTCGATCGCAGTTGCGAACAACGGCCCGGGCCAGATTCGATTATGGCGTCAACCGTCTAAGCAAAATCATGCCGAGGGTGTTTACACACAAGCCAATCTACCCAGCACATTCTATATGGAGGGTTTCGAGCCGTCAGCAACTGTTTTCGATCGGCCCGTGGTTTCAGTTTCCTATGTCTTCGTCGGCCAGCTTGGTCTCCCGATGGCAGCGGGTAGCGATCGATTAGCGGCCGCCGTGACGCCGGTGGTCGACTTTTTCAATATCGCAACCGGGAGCGTCGTATTCGAGCAGGTACAGGTGGGAAATCAGGTACAGAATGTCGGGCTTGTGGCACTGGGTGCGTTTAATAACCCGGCGAATCTGGGCGCGCTATTCGATGCGCAGGTCTGGCGGCAGAGGTTAAGCGGTGAGCCGCACTTTATTCAGAATGTGACCGATCTACTCAACGGGACGCGCGGCGCGGGTAACGGCTTCACCTTCAACGTTCCGCAGGGCCAGGGCATTTATCCAATTCCCAACCGCAACTGGGTGCCGGTTCCGGTGTGGGACCGCACGCCTAACAAGAATCCCTTCCCGTGGGAGTATAGTCAAAACCAGCAAGGCAACTACGTGGTAGTCCAGCCACAAGGGGCCCCCAATGTAGCTGCGCCCACGTTTCCGCTACTCGACATGGCCGTCTATGATTTGCCACCGGAACCTTATTACACGGGGAGATTTAAGTTTGTCGACACCGTCCCGGTCCCGCTCTACATGAACGCTTGGCACATACAGGCTGAAGATGGTCCGGGCACGCAGAGGCCAGTCTACCCCCGGTTTGCCCCCGTGCCTGTAGCCTTGCGGGAGACACCCCAGCACATGTACCTCACGAACATCGACATTGAGTTTCAGTTTCGAGTATATCTGGAATGGCGCTTTGCCGATGGCACGCGCTACACGATCGCGACGCGCGATTGGAACGCGGTCCTGCGGGCGACCGGGCCCGGCGGCGGCCAGGGGCTGAACGCGATCGACAATCGCTCGGGAGTCTTCAGCCCTGTCCAGTACGTTCTTACCCACGACAATCCGGTCGCGGACCGACCGACTTTCAACTACGCTTTGGAGAGCGAACCTAATGGTGTACGACTGCCACCCACAAAGTTCTGAACGACGGCGAACGGGCAAGGCGATTATCCCGCAATGAGCCTGACCGTGGTAAGGAGAAAGCATGCGATACTCAGCTGTGCTTGTGCTCGCGACCCTTTTGACCGGCGCTGCTTCGGCGCAGCCCGCTCCAAAGCCCGCGGACGGCCCGAAAAAGCACGGCGCCCTTTTCTGGCAGGGTTGGCCGGCGTCCGGATGGCTGCCCGCGGACGACCCGAATATGATCGGCGCCTATTTCAAATTGGAGGTCTTAGGATGGCTCTCGATATCGGGACACATCGACGCGGACCCTAAGGCGTTGCAGGTTTACTCCAGGGACACCGGCGTTGACATTGGGCCAGCCCCTGGCTCCAATCTAGCTCGATCGTTCGAACTCTTTCTTGGCGGGGATACCGAACTCGTCAGCGCGGCGAAACAACTCAAGCAAAAGTGGGTGGTCGTCGAGGGCGACTTGACCATCGTGCACGGCCCGGTGCAACTCCTGTTTGGGGGGCACGGTTCAGAAAGCCTTGGCCGAACCGAGTATTCGCATCCGCCGCCACGATACGTCATCAAGGTTCGCCGACTCGCTGCTGCCCCCGCGGGGGTGCCGAATGTGAAACAGGAACCGTACATCAAAATCGAGGTGCGGGGCGTGCTGGACACCCTGGGCAAAAACCCCACGCTTCGCGACATGTCCGCGAACAAAGACTCGCCGGGCACGGTCATCCGGACCGATCAGTGCAATATCTATCTGTACCTCGGCAAAGACGACAAATGGCTGGCGCGCGCCAAGGAACTGAACGGAAAGGCCGCCGTCGCCCGCGGCGAGTTGATCGACGTGGGTCGCGAGGCACCGGACATGAAGACGCGGACAAAGCCCTTTGGCGTAGTCGCGCCCCTCCCGCTCTACCTTCTGAACGTTAGCGACCTTCAGCCGGCCCCGGGGACGTCGGATAAGGAACGCAAGAAGGAGTGAGCCATCGATGACCTCGGGACGGAGTCCTTCGCGAAACGCGAAGCGGTTGCGCGAATTTGGTCACACGATCGAGCCCATCGTGCGCGAAGCGGTTAGCACCGCAGCTAACCCCGAAGGCAAGCGACGTTTGAACCAGCTTTTGACCGAATGTCAGAGCATTGCGTCACGGACGCCCGATGAGATTCGCGCTGTCCGGGCCGTGCAGGTGCTGGAGCGCATCGGCAATCCCGAATCGCGACAGCTCTTGGAAGTGTTGGCCAAAGGCGCTGACACCGCAATCTTGACACGCGAGTCGCGGAAAACTCTGAAGACGCTTCAAGATCGTTGACGCGACTGCGCCGGCTGCAGATTCATCCAAAAGCGATTCCCTCGCCCAAACACGTCGCCGGACAAGGCCCACGCCGAACGCCTGAAGTGGGAACATGGCGTTTCCGTCGGTCCGACAAACTCTTCAGAAAGCACTGTGGCCGATTTGGCAACGTTGCTGGAGATGCCCGAGCATCGGCATCGCAGCGCTCAGGGCAAGGTGCATTTGCTCCTGTCAACCGAACCAATGGCGCCGATCGAAAAAGTCTACCGGCTCGTATTTGAAATGATTGTCGGCGAGCGGGTTTGTACCGGAATCGCTCGAGGATTAGCCAACGGTCTTGAGCTTGTTCTTTGCGGCGGCGATGAGTTTGCTGCGGGGGAAGCGCTTCAACAGCAGGCGCAGCACGTCCCCGCCGAATTCCTTGAGCGGCGGCATGTATTCGGAGAAGTGAAAGCCGACGTAGTAAATTTCCTCGGCCCGCAGCCACGAAGTTTTGCCCAAGAAAGCCAGCACGCCGTCGGCGTCCACGCGAGCGAGGTCGGCGAGCTGATGAAGGGACGGGTCATTCGCGCGGAATTCGCTTTCGAGTTCCTTGTTCGACACCATCAAGCCGCAAGCCGCGATTTGCATCCGGATCGGCATGCCGACGGCCGGGTCGCGGGCGAGAACGCGGTAAACCAGGTTGGCGATCTCGAAATTCCCTTTCTTCACAAGCGACGCAGCCCGTTTTTCCAACCGTTCGCGCAAGCCCGCATGGCCGGATTCGCGCAAGACGAACAGGAGCGGATCGGCCCGGCGATCGCCGGCTTCAACGTAGGAGATCGCCGCGGGAAACAAGTCATCGGCCCACGAAGCGGGATCAGCTTGCGCCAGCGGGGCGAGCGTTCGCGTCAGGTTCCAGGCGTCGTCCGGTGTTTCGGCTTCGCGCAGAAGTTTGACCAGAGAAGTCCGGCCGCGCACGCTCTTTCCGAGGCGATTCAGCACCTGATCGCGATAGCCGCGGTCGGGGTGCCGGACTTGTTCCAAAAGCGCTTCGATGATGTCTTTGGTGTCGCGCTCGCCGATCTTGACCATCGCCACGCGCCGCACGGCGATGTCCGGGGCCCGCAACAGCGGTTCCCATTCGGACGCGGTCTTGGGGGATGGCGGAAGTTTGTCGAGAATCATGAGTGCCGGAGCGGCGACGCGGAAACTCGCATCGGCGGCGCAGCGGAACAGGCGATGCCGCTGATCTTTGCCTGGAGCGGTCGCCCAGCGGCCGAGCGCCTGCAGGGCCTGACCGCGAACTTCCGGCGGATGCGGCGGCAGGATGCGGTCCCACAAGATGGCCGCCAAGCGGTCGTCGTCGAGCATGCCGGCGAGGCGGATCACGCCCGCTTCCGCGGCCGGCGGCAGCTTCGACTTCCGACTGCTGGCCAACTTGATCAGGGAATTGGCAAGAGCCTTGCGCTTCTTCGCGTCCATCGCGGGAATCATGACGGCCAACGAATTGACCGCCGCGTCGACAACAGACGGATCCTTGTCGACCAAGACATCGAGGTCGGCCACGTCGACGGCGGTGCGGGCGAGAGCAGCGGCGATGTAACGGCGCAAGCCCGGCGCGACTTTCGGCATCAAATCGCGCAGAGCCGCCGAGCCCTTCACTCCCAAATGCGCGGCGGCGTCGGCCGCCAGTTCCGCTTCCGGCCCGCCCGTCTTGATCCGCTCCGCCAGTTGAGGAATCGACCTCTCAATCTTGAGTTGCCCGGCGGCCCGAATCGCCCGCAAACGCACGTCGGGGTCATCGTCCGCCAACGCTTCCATCAAGGCCGCGCTCACCTCGGCATCGCGCCCGCCCACTTCGCCCAAGACAGTAACCGCCGCTCGCCGCACCTCGGGTGGATTCTCGGGCGACATGAGGCGCACAATCTTGCCGACGGGCAGTTGCATAATTGGGCTCCGGTGTGGCACTTACGGCGTCGTCAAATCATTGTACAATTGAGACGAATTCCGCCCACCGTGATATTCCAAGCCCAATCCGCGATGTAACTCCTTACCAAATATATAATTGCGACATTCTTGCAGAATCCTCATGCCCGGGGACTTGCCATTTCCGCGTTATCATTCCTCTTTGAACTCGCCTTTTGATGGCTTGCCGTCCATCACTGCGGTCACGCTCCCTTCATGATCCGCGACGTTTCCAAGGCCCGGATCAGTGCCGACGAATTTCGTCGCCTTGCCATCCTTCTCGTCTTTGCCAAGCATCTTGATGGTCATCGGTGGAACGACCTTTCCTTCTTTGGTTTTCGTCTCCTTTGTCGTCACGGTCAGGTCCTTAGCCATGACCGGAGTCGGCGTTGTTTCATCGTCGCCGAGAATGACAAGCGTGCATTCCTTCTTCGGATGATCGATGCTGAACTCAGCGTGAAACTTCCCGAGGTCGAACACGATGCCGCCGTTGGGACCCTTGCCGTGCACGTGTTCGACCTTCTTGCCGCTATCCTTTTCTTGGGAGGTATTCGGAGACTTGTCGCAACCGGTCGCAGCCACGGCCATCACCAGAATTCCTACGAACATTAATTTCGCGTACCTCATCGCATCAGTCCTCTCGTTAGGTGGAAAAACAGTCTATCGTCTCACACTCGCTTACTCTGCCCGCAGCAGTTCCTCCTCGGAACCTTCCCTGCGGACCAGCCGCTCGGCGTCCTTGCCCGAGAACTTCCAGAACAGTCCGGGGCGGAGCAGGAATTCGCAGAACGTTGAGGTCACCAGCCCGCCCAGGATCACCGTCGCCACCGGGTAGAGGATCTCCAGCCCCGGCTTCTTACCGCCCACGACCAGCGGAACCAGACCGATCCCCGCCGTCAGGGCCGTCATTAGCACCGGAGATAGCCGCTCCAGGCTACCGCGGAGGATCATCTTTTCCGTAAAGCCCTCGCCCTCCTCCTTCATCAAATGGAAGTAGTGTGTCACCAGCAGGATGCCGTTCCGCACCGCAATCCCTCCCAGCGATACGAACCCGACTAGGCTCGCCACCGTCAGCGTCTGCCCGGTTAGAACCAGGGCCAGCACCCCGCCGATGAACGCCGCAGGGACGGCATTGAGGATCTGAAACGAGATCCGGGCCGAGGGGTACAGCATCATTAGGACGACGAAGATTCCGGCGAGCGACACCCCGGCCAGGAGCGTGATCCGCGTCGTGGCGGACCGCTGGGCCTCGAACTGCCCGCCGAACTCGATGAAATAACCCTCCGGCAGGACGACCCGTTCTTTCACTTTCCGCTCGATTTCCACGACGGCCCCCTCCAGATCGCGGCCCGAGACGTTGCAGCGGACTACTTGTCTCCGTCGGACGTTGTCGCGGTTGACGAGGTTCGGGCCGCTGGCCGTGGCGGGGAAGTCGGCCACCTCCCGGAGCCGGATTTGGCCTCGCCCGTTCGGAAGGTCGAGCCTCAATTCGCCCAGCCGGTAGGCGTCCGAGCGGTATGGTTCTCGGATCTTCAGGACGAGGTCGAAACGCCGCTGTCCCTCCATCACCTGGGAAACGGCCTCGCCCTGCAAGGCGGTCTGCACGAATTGGGCCACGTATTCCCGGCTGATCCCGTAGATGGCGAGGTCGTCCGGCCGCAGGACAATGTGCAACTCGTCCACCCGCTCTTGTGGGTCGATGATGGGAGGCGTGACGCCTTCCACCTGATTCAGCGCTGTCTGAACCTCGCCGGCTAGCTGACGGAGCTTATCGAGGTCGTCGCCGTAAATCTTGACGGCCATTTGGGCGTTGACTCCGGAGAGCATGTGGCTGATGAGGTGCGCGAGCGGTTGCTCGGCCTCGAAGTCCACGCCCGGCACCTCGGCGCGCAAGTCCGCCAGCAGCGTCTTCAGGAACTCGTCCCGGCGGGTCCCGGCCTGCGGATTCATTGAAAGGATGTATTCACCCCGGTTGACCGGCTCGGCATGCTCGTCCCGTTCGGCCCGCCCGGTGCGGCGGACGTAGTGCAGGATCGGGCCGTCCGGGTTATCCGGCGACTTCTGCATGGTCTTGAGCTTCGCGTCGATCAGGGCCGACACCTCATTCGACGCCTTGAGCGACGAGGCGCCAGGCAAGGTGGCATTGATCTGGACGCTGCCCTCATCGAACTTCGGCAGGAAGTCGGCCCCCAGCCGCGTCAGCTGCCAGGCGCTGACCCCGACGAGAACCCAGGTAATCAGCAGGAGGACACCGGCCCACTTCATGCTGAACTGGATCAAGTAGCTGGCCGCCCACTTCAACACCCGCAGCAGCAGCCCGTCCTTGTGGCCGCGCGTGGCCTTCGACTGTGGCAACAGGTAGTACGACAGCACGGGGGTAACGGTCAGCGACACCACAAGGGAGGCGAGGATCGACACGATGTAGGCAATACCGAGCGGCACAAACAGCCGGCCCTCGACGCCGGACAGGGCGAACAGCGGCATGAACGCGAGGATGACGACCGCCGTCCCAAACACGATGGCCGAGCGGATCTCGCGGCTGGCTTGGTACACGACCAGCAGTGCTGGTTTCGGCGTCGGCGAGGCGTTGTTCTCGGAGAGTCGGCGGAAGATGTTCTCCACGTCCACGATGGCGTCATCGACCAGTTCGCCCATCGCCACTGCGATCCCGCCGAGCGTCATCACGTTGATCGACAGTTCCGTCCCGGTGATCGCCCCGATCAGCCTGAACACCAAGGTGGTGATGACTAGCGACAGCGGGATAGCTGTCAGGGTGATGAACGTGGTACGGAAGTTGAGCAGGAACAGGAAGAGGACGATGACGACCAGCACGGCCCCGATGATGAGGGCTTCCTCGACGTAGTAGATGCCGCGGTCAATGAAGCTCCTCAGTTGAAACAACTCGGTGCTGATGGCGAGGTCAGCCGGCAAGCCGGCTTCAGCGCCACGTAGTGCCGCCTGAACGTCGTCGGTGAGCTTGCGGGTGTCGGCGTGCGGCTGCTTCACCAAGGTCATGACGACGCCGGGGTAGCCGTCGATGCTGGCGTCGCCCCGTTTGGGGGCCGGGCCTTCCTCAACGCGGGCGACATGACCGAGCAGCACCGCCCGGTCGGAGTTCACCTTGACCGGCACCTTGAGGAGGTCGTCCACGACCTTTGGCGGCAGTGGGCCGAGCCTGCCGATGATTCGCACCGGGCGTTCGCCCTGGCCTTCCTCCAGAAAACCGCCGCTGGTGTTCAGGTTGTTGGCCTTGATCGCCGCCTCGACCTCTTGCAGCGAAACGTTGTATTCTTGCAGCTTGTCGGGATCGACGAGCACCTGATACTGCTTCTTGTCGCCGCCCATGACGATCACCTCGGCGATGCCGGGGAGTTGCAGCAGCCGGGGCCGGACTACCCAGTCGGCGGTAGTCCGCAAGTCCATCCGCTCTTCCAGCGGCGTGCGGAAGGTGACGGCGTGGGTCCGCCCGCCCCAGCCGAACCTGGCGGCCCGGCCCGGCGCGGTCGTGTCCCAGGCCGGATTCTGGACGGCCACACGCTCCCACCGCTCGGGATGGTTGCGGTCGCGGGGACGCCACACGACGAATTCGGCTTTGCCATTAACCTCCACTCGCTCGGCCATCAACCCGGTATTGCCGACCGCCGCCAGGTCACCACCCTGCGGCCCCCTCCGGCGGTGCAGGCCGACGTGCATGAACTGCCCCATGATCGAGGCCGGCGGAGTCATTTGCGGTCGAATCCCTTGCGGCACGACCACGGTCGCCAGCCGCTCCGAGACGACCTGACGGGCGTAGCGAATTTCGGTGCGCCAGTCGAACTCGACATAAATGACCGACAACTCCGTGCTCGACTGGCTCCGGACGGCCTGCACCCCGGCCGCCCCGAGAAGGGCCGTCTCGATGGGCAAGGTGACCAGTGTCTCAACCTCTTCCGGGGACAGCGCGGGGCATTCGGTAAGAAGGACTACCCGGGGCCGGTCGAGGTCCGGGAACACATCAATGGGCAGCGTGGTCGTCAGGTAGCCGCCGAATACCAGCACAACGAGGCAGGCGGCAATCACCAGCGTTCGATAACGGAGCGCGATACGAATGACGGCGTTGAGCATGGTCGGGCCTCGTTATTTGCCTTCGTCTTCGTTCTTGTGCAGGCTGCCATCCGCGTGGATGTGGTAGCCCTTGGGTACCGTGTTGGACTGAGCTTTGAGCATCCGGTTCATTTGAGCGGCCGCGTTTTGGGCGACGTATACGCCTACGGGGAACTCGCCGTCGTTGGCGATAACAACCCGTTGCCGATCTTGTAGCAGGACGCGGACGGGCACTCGCTCAAAGGCGTTGACATTCTGCGTGAAGACGAACGCCTCCGGACCTTCGCGAATAACCGCCTCGCCGGGCAACACGAAGACGTTCTCCAACTTCTCGATGCGAACGTGCAATCGGACCCTCTGCCCGGGACGGAACCGCCAAAGCAGTTGAACGGTCCCGTTCCGCTCGACCACGCGCGATTCGTTATCCAACGGCAAGAGGAACGCGAACGTGCGGTTGACCGGGTCGATGGTGTTGGCGAGATGACGGATGTAAAACGGCTCGGTAATCGCCTTCCAGCCGGACCCTTCGGGCTCCTGGAAATCGACTTCGACCGGCCAACCTTCCTTCACCGCTCGCTCCAACAGGGGCGTTTCGTCGCGGAATGCCCGGCCCTCGATGCCCAACATTTGGTGGTTGGCGAGAATGCTCAACGTCTGCCCGGGCTGAACCTGCTGGCCGAGTTCGACCTTCAACTCCTGAATCTCGAAGGACGGAGACGGCTGGGGGACCGCCCCGCCCGTCGCGCTGGCGGCGACCGTGACGAGGAGCTTGTCGGCGGCCGGGCGCGGCGGCACGGCGATCACGATCTCGGTGACGAACGTGCCTTCGGCAACGCCGTCGATCTGGGCAGGCGACAGGCCGCGCGTCCGTAGCTCCTCACGATATGCCCGCACCGCGATCTCCAGCCGCTTGATCTGGTTGTCCACTTCGATAATTTGTTCCCCGGCGATGCCACCCCCGGCGGCCTCCAGCCGTTTCCGCTTGGCCTGGGCGGGCTTGATGTCCTGCACGGCCTTTAACAGTTCGGTCTGTGCCTGGTGCAGTGGCTCACTGAGGGGCTTGAACGTGAATAGCGGGTCTCCGGACCGAACACTTTCGCCCGGGAAGCGGTGGATGGCGGTGACCACGCCCGCGACCGGCGCAACAACTCCGCGGTCGCTGTAGCCGGGCCGGTCGACCACCATGCCCGACACTTGGATCGTCTTCCAAAACGTGTCGGCCTTGAGCAGCGCGGAAGTCAGCCGAAGATTCTCAATCGCTTTATCGGTCAGGATGACTTTGGCGGACGGAGTCGCGGCCGGCGACGGTTCGGACGAACTCGATTCGGCCGGCTTGGCAGGCTGGAGCCATGGCATCCACCGGTCGCGGGTGAGATAGCCGGCGCCGCCCAGCCCCGCCATAGCGGCGAACAATAAGGCATACTTGACCACTCGGACAACGGCTTTCATGGTTGCTTCCTCTCGGGGGCCGCCGCGCCGGGAACGGGGCAGAGCGGCCACTGGTCTTCAAGCATCAATCCCGCGATCGCGCTCGCGCCCTTCCAGGCGTCGCCGAGCGCCTTGAGGTATTCCATTCTCACTTCGGCCATCGATCGCTGCGCCTGCAGCACGCGTAAATAGTCGAACTGCCCGACCTCGAACGCTTTCTGCGACAGTTCGAACGCCTCGCGGACTTTGGGCAGCAGGGTGCCGCGATAGCGTTCGGCGCGCAGCCGAGCCGCGCTGTATTCGCGAAACGCCTGCGCGAGTTGTTCGGAAAGTTCGTTCTGGATGCGGGCGACTTGCCACGAAGCATCGCCGACGTGAGCCTGGGCCGTGCGGATGTTGCCTTGGTTGCGGTTCCACAGCGGCACCGGCAGACTCACCGAGAGTCCCCAATCGGAGGAGTGGGTTTGATTGTCGCGTATGTAGCCCGCTCCCACGGCGACGTTGGGCACTCGCTCGACTTCGGCTCGACGCCTCAACAACTGCGCTCGTTCGACGCCAACTCGAGCTGACTGGACTTCCGGGTGATGCTCGCTTACGAATAGCCGCGCCCGTTCGAGGTCGTAATCCGGCAACGGAGCATCCAACGCCCCGACGAGCGGTACATTGGGCAACGAGGCGACTCCGACGATGGCTGCAAGGCGGCGAAACGCGGCAGGTAACTCGCGCTGGGAAGCTTCATGGTCAGCCCGTAACCGCTCCAGGTCGACTTCCAATTGCAGCAAAGCCAGCGGTGCGGCTTGTTTGGCCGCCACTAGGCGTTTTGCGTTCGCCACGGATTTCTCGGCCAGCTTGACGATTTCGCCGAGAATCTCGATTCTCCGTTGGAGAACCAGAACGTCAAAATACGCCTGCCGGACCGCCGTGAGGACTGTGTAACGCTGGACGGAAAGCATCAATGTGGATTGATCCACTTCGCGCGCTGCAGCCGTCCGCCCAAGGCGAAGTTTGCCGCGCGTGATGATTTCCTGAGTGAAGAACGGAGCAGTCCAGATGCCGGCCGGCCCCGTGCGATCGCCGAGTTCGTCACCCGTGACTGTCAGCGTCGGGTTCGGGTATAGCCCGGCTTGCAGGGCCTTGCCCTGGGCCGACTCGATGGCGAACGCCGCCTGAGCGAATTTTGGATTCTGTTCCTCCGCCAAACGGATCAAGTCGTCGAGCCCGAGCGCGGCGAGCTTCTGGGTCGGACTTGTGGGCGGAGCGGGCGCACCGTATTGCGCGAGGACAGGTCGAGCAGCCGCTAGAACCGCCCCAATGGCTATGGGGATAATCCATGCACGTAATTCGATCATCGGACGCCTCCATCTCGTACCGGGCTGGTTCACCGACCTGAATCGGGAATCGACGTTGGTATTAGTGTCGAGAAGATTGATAGATTTCGCGGTTCAGGAATCGCATTCGCGTAATCGTTCGCTTATGCGTTGCACGGTGACAGCAGGTCATACCGCTGCTCAGCGCGCGAAGAACCACTTGCGAAAAATGCTTAAATGAGCAGGGCCAGCGTAATGAGATAGATGGGACGGCTAGTGTGCCCGACAAACGGAAGCGGCAACGAATCCGGGGCTCCGACTTGATTCAGGAACGGCATTTCCAACATCGGCGGCATAACCCACGACGCGAGCGACCCGCCGGCGATCGCACGCGGCGACCGCAACGCCAAATGAACCCCGTGCACGTACACGGCGTCGGCATCGTGATCGTCGTCGCTCATTGGTTCGGCTTGGCCCACGCCCGCAAGAGCGATGTCGTCGTGGTCGTCGTCAACGATGACTTCGTTGTGGTGCCAGTGCTGGATGGGTTGAACGTGCTCGTCATCGTGATGCGTCGTGAACCAACCAAAAAGCCGAAGATGCAAATGGGCTCGTTGGGCATGTCCCGCAAGCTCGCCGTCACCCGTTTCCGGGTGGCAATGGGGGAACGCCGCGCCCTGAACGAGCAGCATGAACGCCAAAAGTGCGGACACCATGCGCCGAGTCATCTTGTCCTCATTATCGGCAAGACCCGCACACTTACTTTAGCCCGCAGAGTCCTAAGGGCAAGTTGTGCGCGCCTGTCCTCCGGACTGGCAGCCTTGGTCTCGTGTGGAAGTTCTTGAAGGCGTGCCCAGAGTTTTGGAATCACCTCGCGGACGGGCAGTCCACGGCAAGTTACTCCATTGGGTTCGTTTTCTTTTTCTTGGCCTTCAACTCCTCGACCTTGGCCAAAGTCTTAACTGGGTCGGACTCCGCTTTCTTACTGCAACCCTTGCAACACACATACACCGGCTTGTCATTGATCATCAGACGGACCGGCGGTCCCATCGAGCCGAGCCGTTCGCTCGATTGGATGACGCACCATTCTTGGGCTTCCACCAACGTCCGTTCGCCCGAACTTAACTTGGCCCGTTCCTTACGGATGTCCGCGTCCGTGTCATCAGCTTCGTCGTTTTTCGCCGCTGTCGTGGCCGAACTGTTTGTTGATTGGTGCTCGCTATCCTTGGAGCAACCTGCGACCAGCAACAATGCCGCCGTCAGCGCGGCGGCGCTGACACCGAGTCTGTAGTCGATCATCAATTGATTCTCTCTTATGACGCCAGCCATTGGCGACAGGTGTTAGCGTTTTCGGTAGTCGTCCGGTTTTTTGATCAGTGGAGCAGTTTGCGGATCCTTCGCCTGTGCGACGAATTCATCCACGCACGGCGGGCAGCAGAATTCGTAGCTCTGACCGTCCACGACCCAGGTGAATTTCGGGTTGGCTTTGGTCAGGGTGATGGGACAGATCTTGTCGCCCGATTTTGGTTTGAGGTTGTGTTGCGCCTTGAGTCCTTTGAACTTTTCGGAAGCGGTCACGTTGCCGTTCGCCTTGATGTCGGCTTCGGTGTAGGCACCGCCCGGCGACAGGTAAAGCGTTTTCTCTTCGTCGTCCGCTGTCTTTGCAGGCATGTCGCCGTCGGTGGGTTCATCGTTAATCACGGAACCGTGCCCGGAATGGGCTTTGGCATGAGTATGTTCGGTGGTCGGCGGCGCCTCCGGCGCGGATTGTTCGGTGCAGCCGACCAGCGCGGTCAGTCCCGCACCGAGACAAGCGATCAAGACGTATGGAATGCGTGGGCGCATTTTGATTCTCCTATTTGGAATTCCTGACCGGTGTTGCCGGGAACTTCCAGCGCGAGCCGCGGCTGAAACCGAGTCTAATCGTGTATTCTCATGTGGCGCGGAAGAACTAACAGCGCATGATGTGCATTACAAACAGGATGTCTTCAACGTTTCGAAACGGCACGATTCGAACTGAAGTCGATGAACTTGTCGTCGCGTCGAGGGCCACTCGAAACGCGGGCATTTGCTCCGCTTTTCCCGAATTGACCCGCCAATTCACGGAGCCATCGGCGCCGGAGCCCGCTAAGGCCGGCGCCGCGGTCAATTGTCTGGCCCTTTCTTTGCACGGGCAACGATTGGGAGCGTGTTTTTGCAACGGTCCCGGATTGTTCGCTTGACGCTCTGGCGAATCCTTGGCGCAACACGAACGCTTTACATTCGTCGCCGCGTTTGCCCTGGCAGATTCGAATAGGCTCGTCGACATGAACCGTTGCATCGAGCAGCAGCAAACGTCCGGCCCCAACAGGGTCATGACGCCAAACCACAACGTTAGGCCCGCTCGAATCATATCGACATTATACATTCCGGCCTAACGCGGGGAAAGCCAAGTATTACTTGCTCGAAAACCCGGCAAAATGGCATCAAGAACTGGCCATCTGCGCGCCGCTGGATTCGGCCGACTATGAATAAATGTATACTATGTTGATCAACATTTCTAAGGCGCACGATTTGGGCGCGTGCGGCCTTGCGGCCTTGCGGCCTTACGATTTTCCAAGTGGGAAACCGCTGTTTTTGGTTACGCCGTCCTTCTTAGAGCCGCGCCTTCGGTGGCGTTTTTGCCGACATGCTTGACGAGGCGATCCCAGGCTTCGGAGTTGGGCGGCAGATCGGCGTCGCTGCGAGCAACCGGCCCGTCGGAGCGCCGCTTCAACTCGCGCAAGATCGCGTTCAGTGTCGGCGCGGCCATCGGTTTGCCTCCTCTGCCAACATAGTGACCGCGACCGCGCGATTACGTCGAAAAAACCAACCCCTTTTTACGCGGCGTTCGTCCGAATAGATTGACTCAATAACCGGGAGTCAATCCATGCGTTCTTTAGCCGTGAGTGCGATTTTTCTGCTGGCCGCGTCCGTTTCCTGCGCGGCGGACAAGCCGTTCGCGCTCGGTGCCAAGGAAATCGCCGACGGCCGCATCATGCTGTTCGACGGCGAAACCACGTTTGGTTGGAAAATCGAAGGCGAAGCCAAAGTCGCCGACGGCATTCTGAAGATCGGCGGCGAGAAAACCGCGACGTTGACTACGACTTCGGAATTCGCGCGTGGCGACGTCGTATGGTCGTTTCGGCAAACGGGCTTGAATCAAGCGACGATGAATTGGCGCGGCGAGGAACGCAAACTTTCTTCCACCACGAACAAGGCTTGGGTCAAGGAAATTTATGAGCCCGGCGCTCTCGGCTGCTCGCCGATTCGCCTCAACGTGCCGCCCGGCTCGGAGCTTGAGATCCGCGCGTTCTCATTCCAGCCCATGTTTCTCGAGCCGCTCTTCAACGGCGGCGATTTCAATGGTTGGAAGCAATTTACGGGCGACAAGCGGGACAAGTCGAAATTCACGGTCACGCCCGAGGGTTGGCTGAACGTGAAGGACGGCCCGGGCGATTTGCAAACCGAAAAACAATTCGACGACTTCGTGCTGCAATTGGAATGCATCAGCAACGGCAAGCACCTCAATAGCGGCATCTTTTTCCGCGCGATTCCGGGTGAATACCAAAACGGCTATGAGATGCAAATTCAGAACGGCTTCAAGGACAACGATCGCACCAAGCCCACCGACGCCGGCACCGGCGCGATCTACCGCCGCCAGCAGGCCCGCAAGGTCGTTCCCAACGATTTCGAATGGTTTTCCATGACGCTGATCGCCCGCGGCAATCACATGGCGACGTGGGTCAACGGCTACCAGGTGACGGATTTCACCGACATCCGCCCGGCCAATGACAACCCGCGAAATGGCAGCAAGACCGGCAAGGGCGCCATCAGCATCCAGGGCCACGACCCAACGACGAACCTGAGCTTCCGCAATATTCGCATCGGTGAGATTTCAAAGAAATGACTTATCCGCAGATTTCGCAGATTACACAGACAGAATTCAGATGATTCAAATCTGCGAGATCTGCGGATAACTCTTAGCTCTGCGACTTCGGCTCGGGAACGGCATCCTTCGCGTCGTCGAACCATTCCTCTTTGAATTCAATCCGTTGACGACTCTTCATGGCGAGGTTGGCGGTCATGGCGATGATGGCATCGGCCATCGCGACCTTGCCATGGCACCTTGGCAAGCGCTGTCGGTAGACTCCGTCGGTCGTGGCGTAGGCAAGCTTGGGGTCCCACTGACGAACGCAATAGGCAAAATCTTCCATCTCCTCTTTGTAACCTCGGCTGACGGGCGCCGAGCCGGCGCCGGCGATGTTGGCCGACGGACCAGCCGCGCCGCTCGAAGCCGGCCCCCAGGTCCCGCCCGAATCGAGCGCCGGCTTGCCCGCTGAAGTGGTCGTCACACCCACCGTGGTGGCTTTCGGATCGCCGGCGCCTTTTTGCGCCGGATCTTTTTCGTTGAACAGCATGACCTTCTGTTCGCCTTCGACAACCATTGTTCCGCGCGAACCCATGACGCATTCGCCATAGTCTTCGAATCGGTTGGTATTAACCGAAGAGTAAGTCACGACGACGATGTCGCTCTTGTCGGTTCCTCTGTTCGCGCCTTGCGGATGATTGCGGCCGGGGAATTCGAAGGTCACGAAAATTGAATCGTCGGACTCGCGGTCGTTCTTGCCGGGGCCGAAAAAGAACTTCCCGCCGACGCCCTGCACGCTGAGCGGATGGACCTTTCCCAAGAAGATGCTGCACGCGTCCATCTGGTGGCTGCCCAATTCCGCCATGAGCCCGCCGCCAGTGCGGTCGTACAGCCGCCAGCGAATCAACTCCTCGACATTCTGGTAACCGTACTCTTTCGCCCGGTCTTTCAGCTCGTCGTAGTCCATTTGCAGGATGGGCTGATACCAGCCGTCGCGCAGTTGCGGGCGGGAATTGGGGATGTCGGCGATCTTCGGGCCGTCTTTTTCTTCCTTCCACGGCCAGGTGAAGTTGCGATGCCACAACGCGCGAATATGCTTGATGTCCCCCAGCACGCCGGCTTCGACGATGTCATGGGCGTGGGCATAAAGCATGCTGTAGTGCCGCTGGTGCCCGATGCTGAGAATGCTGCCGGTGGACTTCGCGACCCGGATCATCTCCTTGCATTGCCCAATGTTTCGGGCCATCAGCTTTTCGCACAAAACGTGAATTGGCTTCTTGCGCTTCTGGCCGATTTCCATGCAGCGGATGGCGATCGGCGCATGCGTGATGAGCGGCGTGGCAATCACCACGGCTTCGATGTCGGAGTTTTCCGCCAGCATCGTTTCGTAGTTTCGGTAGGCTTTGATCTTGTTGGCGTCGTTACCGTAGACCTTGCGAAAGCCCTTTCGCAGCGCAACCTTGGGATCACCGTCGAAGATTCTTCCGCCGCCTTTGGTTCCAGAAGGGATTTCCAGATTGGACGGCCGCAAATCGCAGACCGCGATGAATTCGAGGAACTCTTTGTTGTGTTCGCCGACCAGAACACCACCCTCGTCGCCGGCGCCGATCAGCGCCGCTTTCACTGGCCTGCCGTTCATGGCCTGATAGCCAAACCAAACCGCGGCTCCGACGGGAACGGTCGCTCCAGCTGCGACCGCCACGCCCTTCAGAAAACGGCGACGCGTCAACCCGTCTGCTACGCGAGCATAGTTTTCCTGGCCCATCAGTCGTTGTTCGGGGGTCAGATCAATAGCCATGAGATATCTCCAAATCACTTCTCGCGCGCAATGCGCGCTATTGTTGTTCTTCCTCGTCCTTCTTCCGCCAAGGGTTGATTGCTTGTATCAACGCGTCCAAACCGAACCAACGTCCGCTCGGAATGCAAGCTAGCAGGAACAACGCGATCATTTCAATGACGTTCTTGCTGATCACCATGTAATAGCCTTCGGCGTTGGGCGGGGCCGGCAACCACGGGAGCGAAGGGGCGGTCAGAATGGTCATCACCAGGAAAAAGGCGCCGATCAGCGCCGACAGCCGGGTAAACAGCCCCATCAGCAAGCCCAGGCCTACAACCAAGAGCAGCCACGGCGTGGTCATGTCGATCCAGCGGATCATCCAGTGCTTCGCCGATGGTTCCGGGACCGGGCCGAGCGCTTTCTGCTGATCGATCAGGCCGGCGGACTCCGCCACCGCCGCTTTCATCTTTTCCGTTCGCTTGTCCACCAATCCTTGCAGTTCGGTCCGGAGTGCGCTGACTTCATTTTGCACCGCGGGCCGACGCGTCCGGTCCACGTCCTTGCCCATGGCATATTCCTTGGCGCCGAGTAGTTCGCGATATTCGCGCACTTTCCCCCGGTATTCCTCGACGCGCTCGGCTACGGTGAGATTGACTTCGTATGTGCCGCCAGTGTAGTTGCGCTTGAATGGCGGCCGGTCGAAATCGTTCCATAGACCGGACAATGCCCAATCCACGGTTCCGGGCCGAACGGTGAACCAAACACCGACCAGGTCTTTGTCCTTTTGCAAGGCCTCCGCCGCGAGTTGCTGCTGCGGCGGAGCCATCCGATAGTGCGAAACAAACCGGTTCAGGTATTCGTCCCAATCGCGTTCCAGCGCTTCGGGCATGCGCTTCGAGGGCGGGTACTTCGCCGGGTCCTGTCCCGCCGGAATGCCGCGCGCCGTCATTCTGGCCAATGCCAAATCATCAGTATCGCCGATCCGAGAACGCACGAACTTGCCGACCGGACCGGAGCCCTGGCGGAAAAACGGCTCGCTCGTCCACGGGCGATTGTTCTCCGCCGTCCCGATGCTGAGCGTGCGCTTCTTCTCCAATGCCTCAAACGTAAAGTGCCAGCCAATGGCCATTCGCAGGAGGACCAGGAAAACCAGAGCGAGGCGTTCTTTCATCGAACGATCTCAATTTGCCAGGACCGTCTCCGGAGCGAGGTTGGAGACGACAGGTTGGGCATCATCGCCGTTGGGAAGCAATACTGCTCCAATTTCAGGGTGCTGTTGGCAAAACGACCGTGTTTTGTCGATTCCGAGCACGAAAAAGGCCGTCGCCAAGGCATCCGCCTCGGCCGCCGAGGGGGCCACGGCCGATGCGCTTTGGACGCCTTCGGCCGGCCACCCGCTGCGCGGGTCCAAAAGATGGCCGAGCTTGCGCTTGTTGTACTCGAAGTGTTGGAAGGTGGCAGCGGACGTGCCCAATGCCCGGTCTCGCAAATGAAGCACGGCAAGGCGGCGAGTCTCATCCCAGGGATGCCGAATGCCGACCGGCCAACCGCGAGGATCACCGGGCTGGCAACCGATGGCCAACACACTGCTCCCGCCGCCGTGCAACAAGGCCGATTTCGTCCCGCGCGCACGCAACAATTCCGCGCAACGATCCAGCGCGTGACCTTTGCCAATGCTGCCCAAGTTAATTTCCGCATCAGACCGCCGAAATCGCACGGTGCGTAGTTCGGAGTTCAATTCGACGTTTCTCATTCCAACGCAATCGAGTGCCTGTTGCCGCTCGGCAGGCGACGGAACGCGCCCCTCACGCCGAAAGAAGCCCCAGGCCTTGATGAGCGGCCCGGAGGTAATATCGAAAGCGCCGAACGTTTCTTTCGCGAGCCTTGCCGCCAACGTCAACAACTCGAATAGCCGCTCTTCGACCGGGACTGCCTCGACGCCGGCCCGCCGGTTTATTTCCGCCACTTCGCTGTCATTGCGATAAACAGTCATTTGCGCTTCGAGTTGGTCGATCAACTCGAATGCCTCGTTGGCGAGCGCCGTTGCGGTTCGATGTCCAACCGGCAACAACAATTCGAATGTGGTCGCCATCGCCCGTCGCGAAAATCGCAAAAGCGAAGTTTGGGACGGTGATTCAGGAGGTTCGGCGAGAAAGAAAAACGGCCCAACAACTTGTCCGGCAGTCTGCGCTAATGAGCCAGTGTCAAGGAAGCGGCGGCGATTCATGGCTGCGATTGGTGGGCGAGCGTCGAGGCGTAAGCCCGACGTGGGGGTATTTCAAACCACGTAGGGCTTACG
>JBGQCZ010000012.1:0-19314 GCA_041495645.1 Gemmataceae bacterium
AATAGCGAGCTGAATCTGTTGAGCGGCTGCTGGCTGGAACACTAGTTCTTCGAATTGGTCGCCGAAGCCGGCCCGCATGCCCTCATTTATCTGCCGTTTGAAATCGCGATCGCTCGTGTACAGAGTGTGAAGTACTGAAACGAGATTGCTGCCATCCGCCTCGACAAGCTTGACGACCTGAGTCGTTGCCGGCAACCGCATCGGCGAGCCACGCTCTACATGGACGTCATGGTAAACTCTCCATCCTTCAAGGAAGCGCCTCGTATGGGCCGGAATAGGATTCATGCTTGGATCAGAAATCTGCGGAAGCAGGGATTCGTTGGGATCCACATCCTGTAGTCGAACTAATCGCGATTGTCCTGCGTGGTAGACGATGGCCTCGCGCGAATCACGCTTAAAGATCCACAGGGGAGTCGGAGTTAGCTTCTGCTCATATTTTACCCAGTTGCCCAGCGAGTCGTTTGCAATCTGATAGGAACTCGTGTTCCGCACGTGCTCCAACTCGCATTTCAAGGTGAGGGCATCCTCTTTGGCGTTTCGCCCTGCATCGACGGGGTCGATACGCAATTTCCAATAGATCTTTGGTGCCTGATAATCCCACAATAGCGGGATAATTCCGCCAGGTTTCATTGCGTTTGCAAGTCGTCCCTTGGCGGTCTCGGCGATGAGTTCCAGCAAGCGCAACAGGTTCGATTTTCCGGAACCGTTGGGTCCGACAAGAAGGTTCAACTTGCCCGGTTTCCAACAGATTTCTCGGAAGGAGCGGTAACCAAGCACATCCAATTGTTGGATCGCCATCGAAACACTCCGCGCAACGCCACCGAACCCTGAATCCAATTATGGGTAAGTTCCATTATAGCCGCCCAATTTCAAGTCGATAAGGCTTGGCGGGCGATGATTGAGGTTGTGGCGGCGCGGTTGGTTGCGGATGATCCCATCTACGAAGTCTTGCCGGCTCACGTGGAATTGTTGACCACGCGCGGCTCGACGCAACACGCGGGTGTAGCGTATGATAAGCGAGGGAGGGAATGAGACATGACTCGAAGCCTTCAGGCAGTGTACGAAAACGGCGTGTTGCGGCCGCTTGAGCCGCTTGCTTTCAGCGAACACCAGCAAGTGACCGTCACCGTCACCGACCACGAGGACGGGGACTGGCTTGACTCCGCATACTTGCGCTACCTCGAAACTCAAGCAGACGAGTCCGTCACGCTCGAAGAGGTCCGTGCCGCCCTGGCCAAAATCCCCGGCTCGATGGTCGAAGACTTCCGCAGAGAACGGGATGACCGATTCTAATGCCCGGCGACTTCCTCGATACCAGCGCTTTGGCAAAGCACTACCACCCGGAGGTGGGCAGCACGGAGATCGACCAGCTATGGAACGATCCAGGCCGCGAACTCTTCGTGTCCCGCCTGGCGGCGTTGGAAATTGTTTCCGCATTCGCCGGCAAGGTTCGAGACGGTGTCATATCGCTGGCGGACTTTGATAAACTTCGCCGCCGGTTCTCGTCCGACTTGAGCAAGAAAAAACGCCCGCTGGGAACGCGCATCCTGGTAGCCCATTTCCAAGAAGCCGACCGCCTACTGCATCAGTATGGACCAGCGCAACGGCTGCGCACACTGGATGCTCTGCAACTGGCCGTAGCGCTCGACCTGCAGCGGAAGAAAGCCGTCGATCGGTTCGTTTCCGCCGACAGGGATTTGCTTGCGGTCGCGGCCCTTGAAGGATTGGCGATCTTTGACCCAGAGAATCCTTAAGCAATGCGCTCGTCCCATAGATTCGTTCGCTGCGGTCTTGTCACAATAGCTGCAAGTCGCCGGTGCGCGGGAGGTCGGCGAGATCGGTGAGTCCGAACAATTCCAGGAACCGGGCGGTGGTTGAAAAAGCCGCTTCGCCTTCGGCGGTCTGCGTGACGGCGATCAGGCCGAGGCGGACGAGTTGTTGCAATTGGTTGCGCGAATCGGTGCCGCGGAGGTCGTCGATGTCGGCGCGCGTAACCGGCTGGCGGTAGGCGACCAGCGACAGCACGTCCAAAGCGTGGGGCGTCATGCGCGCTTCGCGTGGCGAACCGGCCAAGCGCTCCTTCACGGCACGGAATTGCGGTTTCAGCGTCAGAGTGCAACCTTCGTCGCTGGTTTGAACGACATACGGCCGGCCTTGGCGGCGGTAGTCGCGATTGAGGTCGTCAATGATTTTGGCGAATTGATCGGGTTGCAAATTGCGGACGATCTCCCGCGTCCGTTCCGGCGTGAGCGGCCAACCGCCGACGAATAAGAGGGCTTCGACGATTCGCGTCGGCGAGGGCGGAGATTCCGGCTTGGTTTCGGTCATCGTGGACCGTTGGGCAAGAAAAAGATTCCGGTAACGAACGTCCCGGCCCAGCAGACCAGGAACAAGCTCCCTAGCAGAATGTGCAATCGCCGCCGATGCGTCAAGCCGGATATCAACATCAGCGGCAGAAGGATCGCCGACGGGATCGAAAACGATAAGTGCCAGGCCATCATGCGGCGGTCGTCATCCGTGAAGTAATCGAAGAGGTTGGGGTCGACGAAGCGGATCATCACTTCAAGTCCGAGGACGGCGCCGAGCGTGAGGACGAAAAAGACGATGTTGAGCCGGCCGTGCAGGCGGCGTTTGCCCAGGGCAATGGCGATCAACGCGGCAATGAGGATGGGAGTAACGGCGGCGACCGCAATTTTCAGGACGAGAATGACATTCGGGCCCGACAGCACAATAACAACTCCTTTGGGGCGATTATACAAACCCGGCTCGCGTTCGTTGCGTGTGGGAAACAAAGCGGTAGAATGCTTGGAGTTGCGGGGTGAAATAATGCGTGAAGTGTTGATTCAGCTTGAGCAAACGCTGAAATCCGGCCGGCCGTGCGCGCACTGCGTGGTGGTCGAAACGCGGGGCTCGACGCCGCAAAAAGCGGGCGCGGCCATGCTGGTCTTGGCCGACGGCGGGCAGGCCGGCACGTTGGGCGGCGGCTGCGTCGAAGCCGAAGTGAAGCAACGCGCGCTCCGAGGCATAACCGATTCATCAACAAGCGCCGAAGTTTTTTCTTTCGCACTCGACGACGACTACGGTTGGGACGACGGTTTGATCTGCGGCGGCCGCATGACCATGCTCGTGCAGCCGGTCTTGCAAACAGCGCGAGGTCCGCGAGCCTATTTCAATCGTCTGCGCGATTTGGTTGATAGCGGCAGCGGTTTCATAGAAGCTGCCGTAATCGATGCGAAAGCCGGCCTGCCGGTCGGCAGCCGCTATTTATTTGATGGCGAGGGAAGAATCATCACGGCGTTGGCCGAAGTGGACCCCAGCGCTGAATTGCGACAGAACCTATCGGACCTGGCCAAGCGGCCGCGGGCGAGCGTCGTTCAGGGCGTCGCCTACCTTCCTGTTCTGCCGCGAATTCGCTTGTTCATTGTCGGCGGCGGACACGTGGGGCAGGCCGTTGCGGAACTTGCTGCACGCGTGGATTTCGATATTTGGGTGCTGGACGATCGCGAGAAGTTCGCGAATGCCGAGCGATTCCCGAGCGCGCAGCGGCATCTCGTCGGCGATATTGGCCAAACGCTGAAGCAACTCGTCGCGGAAAAACAAATCGCGCCGTCGACCTATTGCCTGATCGTGACGCGCGGACACAACCACGACGAAGAAGCTCTCTATCACCTAGCGACGACCCCCGCCGGCTACGTCGGCATGATCGGCAGCAAGCGCAAGATCAAGTTGATCTTCGAGGACTTGCTGGCTCGCGGAATGCCGGAAGCGACGCTCGCCAAAGTCCACGCCCCGCTCGGTCTGGAAATCGGCTCGCAAACTGTCCCGGAAATCGCCGTCAGTATCGTCGCGGAACTGATCGGCTGCCGCAACGTCGGCGCCACGTTCAATCACGAACAAACCGTGCGCTCATGCTCATCGCGTTGATTCCCGCCGCCGGACATAGCACGCGCATGGGCCGGCCGAAGCTGGCCTTGCCGCTGGGCGAGCGCACGGTGCTGGAGCGCGTGATTGACGCGTTGCGGGCCGGCGGAGTCGATCACGTCGTGGTGGTCCTCGGGCCGCACGTAAAGGATTTGGCGAACCAAGCCGAAACTGCCGGCGCGAAGGTGCTCGTGCTTCCAGAGGCAACACCCGACATGCGGGCGACGATCGAAGCGGGATTGAATCATATCGAGACGACCATTCAGCCGAAATCCAGCGATGTGTGGCTGCTCTGCCCGGCGGATCATCCGGCGCTCGATGGGAAAGTAGTCGCGCGATTGCGGAAACGGTTTCTGCAGCGTTTGCATTGTTCGATTGCAATTCCTACGTTCAATGGGAAACGCGGCCATCCGGTGATCATTTCATGGAGACATGTCGCTGGAATTCGCGCTTTCGCCAAGGACCAAGGGCTGAATTCGTACCTGCGGAAATTCGCGAGCGAAACGCTGGGAGTGCTGGTTGATTCACCCGATGTGCTGGTCGATCTCGACACGCCGGAAGATTACGAGCTCTTAAAGCGACGCTTCGCCGGCGCTGGCTTGCTCGGCCATTAACCGCACTTGTTCGGGGACCAAGGTCGCGATCGAACCGTCGGCACGTTCCAGGGTCAGGCCGTCAAACGCCGCTTCGCGGAGCCGGCCGCGATGACGCGTGCCGTCGAATTGTTCGATGACCACATCGCGGCCGAGCAATCCGAGCCGCCATTTCCAGCACGCCTCCAGCGTCGCCAGGCCTCCACGAATCAGGTGGTGATATTCGCGATCCAGGCAGTCGATGAGCAGACGGGCGATTTCAAGGGTTTCAAATGACCTCCCGGTTACAGTGGCCAACGATCCGGCAAGCGGCAATCCGGCGGATTCAAATTCGGCCGCGGTTTGGTTCACGTTCAGGCCGATGCCGATCACCGCCGCTCGGCCTTGCTCGATAAGGATCCCGCAGACTTTGACGCCGTGCATCAGCACGTCGTTGGGCCATTTCACTTTTGCCTGCCAGGCCGTGGCGTGCAAAATCGCTTCGCTCACCGCCACGGCGGCCCAGGCCGTGAGAATTGACGGGCGCGCGAGTTCCGGCGGCGGAAACAACACGATCGACATCAACACGGAACTACCGGGCGGCGACTGCCAGGTTCGACCGTATTGCCCGCGTCCGGCGGTTTGTTCGTCGGTAAGAATAACGGTGCCGTGGTGCGACGGATCGTGGCCGAGGCGAGCGGCGAGGTCATTCGTGCTGCCGAGTTGCGCGTAGCGCCAGACGTGACGTCCGACGTGGATGTGCGCGAGATCCCAGGTTTCTAGTTGTGGCGGAATATCGGTCATCGTGGAATTGCAACCCAAGATTTCTGCCGCTTCAGCACTTCGCGCAGTTCGGCATCCACGGGTATT
The DNA here is from genome assembly GCA_041495645.1 of Gemmataceae bacterium. Taxonomy (GTDB): domain Bacteria; phylum Planctomycetota; class Planctomycetia; order Gemmatales; family Gemmataceae; genus JBGQCZ01. The sequence continues at coordinate 5,364 of JBGQCZ010000012.1, forward strand.
GAAAGCCCCGCCAGCATGTCTTCATCGGTCAGCCAAACGCCGCCGTCCGGATCGAGTTCAATGACCCAACCCTTGGCGTCCTTGCGAATGCCGGCCAACCGCAGACCGATCAAGACTCGTTGTGGCGGATTCAACAACGATCGTGTTTCGAGGAGTAGCTTGACTTGCCCCAGATCGAGCCTCATCTCCGCGTTCTGAAGCATGAGCTTGAACTGGTAGTGGTACTTTCCAGCAGAGTCGCGATACAGCACGTCGTCAATGATGAACGATCGGCCGGCGTAGCGCTCGCGAAAAATCTGTTGCCATTCGTCGTCCGGCATCCCGATGGAATTTCGGCCTATTTCGGCGAGCGATTCCGTGAGTAAGTCAGCGACGATGGCGGCCTGACGTTGCAGTCGTTCGAGTTGCTCTTGCTCACCCTTCGAGAATCGGCCCTGGGCGCGTTTGTCGATTTGAATCGCGGCATCAAGTTCACGTGCTGCTTTGTGCCAAGATCCCTCGGCGAGCGCAGCCCGCCCTGCAGCCAGATGCTGCCCGTATTGTTCCTCATCCGAAAGCGGGCGATCCTGCGAACTCGGTTCGGGCGAAGTCGACAGATACCAGGCGCCGATGCCGGCCGCTGCCACCACGACAATCACCGCCGCGGCCGCAAGCACTAAGAGAACCGCAATCCGCCGATTGGCCGGCCCTGGAGACACATCGAGCGCCGCGACTACTTCCGGCAGGGGACTGCGGGGTAATACGAATCGTTTGGCGCTGCACGACGGGCATGCCGCCACCTGCGCTTGGCTCTGTCGCTGCCCGCGGATCGAAGTGCCGCAAACACAGGTCAACTCAAAACCGACGGTCTTGACCTCGCCGGCCGGGCGAAGTCCCTTGAAAGAAGGCGGTTTTGGCAGACGCAGGGTCATGAATTTGTCTTACGGTTTTCCGTGCAGGTGTTGAATTCGCAGCGGCTCACAATTTCGAGGGTATTTGGAATCAGGTCGTAGTCGATCGCCAAATCATCGGTTAAGCTAGGCGAATTCAAGGTTCGCCCGATGTTCGACCCGACCCTCAAACAACTGATCGACTTGTTCGGCGCCGATTGGGCGGCGTTCCTTCGTGTCCAACTCGGATTGCCGACCGGCAATCCTGTTACCTTAATCGACTCTAACCTGTCGACGTTCACGCCGGAAGCCGACAAGGTATTTCAAGTGGGCGGCGCGCAGCCGTTCTTGATTCACCTGGAATTGGAATCCGATTCGCGGCTTGGCCTGCCCGACCGCATTCTCAAGTATAATGTTCTTCTGACGGACAAACATCAACTTCCGGTGCGCAGCGTGGTCATGCTGTTGCGGAAGGAAGCCCTGGCGTCGGACCGCACGGGTTTGCTTGAGCGCGGAATTCCGGGCTGTCCTGCTTACTTGGAGTTTCATTACGGTGTAGTCAAGCTTTGGGAATTGGCGGTAGAATCGCTGTTGACAGAGGGCGTCGGAATTCTCCCGCTCGTGACGCTGGCCAAAGTTGATCGGGCAGTCATTCCCGGAATTATTCGGCGAGTCGACGAACGATATCTTCGCGAGGCGCCGAATCGCGTCGAGGACCTTCGAACGGCGACCAAGATCTTGATGGGATTGCGATTCGATGAAGCATTTATCGACATCGTGTTTCAAGAGGTAAGCAAGATGAAAGACTCGGTGGTTTACCAGGCAATTCTCCGCGAAGGCCGAACCGAAGGAATAACCGAGGGCCGCGCGGAAGAGGCCCGTCGCATTCTCAACTTGCTGGGGAACCAGCGATTCGGTCCACCGGCCCAAGCCGTTCAAGCAGTTCTCGATTCCATCACCGATGTAGGCCGTCTCGAACGCATGACTGAACGGTTCCTCAAAATCGGTTCGTGGGACGAACTGCTTGCGGTGCCGTAAGACCGAAACACCGAAGGAATCTCCGCCATGCGATTTGCCGCTGTCGCAATACTCTTTTTTTCCGCAGCATTCGTCCTCGCCGCCGAACCGGCCGATCTGCGCACGCGCAAGACCGGCGACGATTGGCCCAAGTTTCTCGGCCCCACCGGCGATGGCGTTTCGTCCGAGAAGGGCATCATCACCAATTGGCCTGCCAAGGGCTTGAAGATCGTCTGGCAGACCCGGCTTGCTCTCGGCTATTCCCCGCCGACCATCAGCCGCGGTCGAGTTTTTCTCTTCGACGCCTATCCCGACGCCAACAAGAAGACCAATCACTCGCGTCTCTCGTGCCGCGAAAGCGAGACCGGCAAGGAACTTTGGAAGTTCGAATACGACTCTGAGTACGACGACTATTTCGGCTACGACAACGGCCCGCGTTGCAGCCCCATCGTCGATGGCGACCGCGTCTATCTTCACGGCGCGGAGGGAATGTTCCACTGCCTCAACGTCGAATCGGGCAAGCTCCTGTGGAAGGTCAACACTCACTCGGAGTATCTCGTCCTACAAAACTTCTTCGGCGTCGGCAGTTGTCCAATGATTCACGATGATCTCGTGGTCGTGCCGATCGGCGGCAGTCCGAAAGGCACTCCGGCCGGGGTCGACGACTTCTTGAACCGCAAGGGCAACGGCACCTGTCTCGTTGCTTTCGACAAGTTCACCGGTAAAGAGAAGTACCGCGTCGACTCACTTTGTTGGTTTGTTTTCGGCGCAGGCGATGAACTCGCCAGCTATTCCAGCCCGATCATCGCCAAGATCAACGGCAAAACGCTCGGCTTGTACTTGGCTCGGGGCGGACTTGTGGCGTTCGATCCGAAGACCGGCGCGCAGGAGTTTCATCACCCGTTTCGGGCCAGATCGCTAGAAAGCGTGAATGCCGCCAATCCGCTCGTCGTGGGCGACAAGATCCTCATCAGCGAATGTTACGGAATTGGCAGCGCATTCTTGAAAGTAAAGGCTGGTGGCCTCGAGGAGATTTGGAGCGACGCGGACAAAGGCCGGCAAGCCAGTTTGAAATGTCACTGGAATACGCCCATTTACCACGATGGCTACGTCTACGCTTGTTCCGGCCGGCATACCAACGAAGCCGAACTGCGCTGCGTTGAATTGGCCACGGGTAAAGTCATGTGGCGGCAAAGAGGCCTGACTCGTTCGTCCCTTCTGATGGTCGATGGGCACTTCGTTTGCCAATGCGAAGACGGCAACTTGCTCTTGCTCAAGATTAATCCGCAGCGCTACGAGGAAGTGTCGCGCTGGGATTTGGGCGAAGCCCGACTGCTGGAGTATCCCGCGTGGGGCGCGCCGGTTCTCGCGCACGGGCTGATGTATCTGCGCGGCAAAGAGCGATTATTGTGCGTCGAGTTGATCCCGGAAAAGAAGTGACTCCTCTGTTCCAAGAACGTTGGAATTCTTCGCGCGGCGTGAAGGAATCATCAACCACAAAGTCACAAAGACACGAAGAATGCGCTGAATTGAGTCAACAATCCTAAGTCTTCTTTGTGGCTTTGTGCCTTTGTGGTTGGTCTTGTTTCGGTTGCGGCTTTGCCGCGCTAGGATTTGCTCGGACTAACGTTTGATCGCATAATTCATCTGGGGGACCGTCTCGCAACTCCGGACTTGACGCGGGGTTGAAATACTGGAGCGCCCGCCAGACGAGGTCGCCGTGGAAGAATCACAAAACTCGACGCTCGTTCCGGAATCACGCCAACCGGAAGACCAGGAGGAAGACTGGTCGGGCCGAAGCGTCGGCGAATTCCAGATTCTTCGCCGCCTTGGCCGCGGCGGCATGGGCCAGGTCTTTCTCGCCGAGCAGACGTCGTTGAAACGCAAGGTCGCGGTCAAAATGCTGCGGCCGGAACTTTCCGCCAACAAGACCGCCCTGCAACGTTTCAAGGCCGAGGCGGAAGCCGTCGCCCGGCTCAACCACGCCAACATCGTGCAAATCTACGCGATTGGCGAGCAAGACGGCAATCAATACATGGCCCTCGAATACGTCGAGGGCCGCAATCTTCGCGACTATCTCAACCGCAAGGGCCCGCCCGATCTACCCGTGTGCGTGAGCTTGATGCGGCAAATTGCTAACGCCTTGCAGCGTGCTCACGAGTCCGGGTTCATTCATCGCGACGTCAAGCCCGAGAACATCCTGCTCAATCGCAAAGGCGAAGTGAAAGTCACCGATTTCGGTCTCTCGCGCTGTTTCACCGAGGCCGGCCAACAGGTGAACCTGACGCAATCCGGCGTCGCCATGGGCACGCCGCTCTACATGAGCCCAGAACAAGTACAGGGCAAACCGGCCGATCCACGCTCGGACATTTATTCCTATGGCGTGACCTGTTTTCATCTTTTGACGGGCGAACCGCCCTTCCGCGGCACCAGCCCGTTCGATGTCGCCGTGCAGCACGTGCAAAACGAACCGCCGTCGTTGGCAGCCCTTCGCCCCGACCTTCCGCCGGAAATGGTGCAGATGGTTCAGCGGATGATGGCGAAGCGTCCGGAAGACCGTTACGCGAGCTTCAAGGACGTCGTGCGCGATCTCGGCAGAGTGCGCGAGGCGGTCGCTGGCGCGGTCACACTGCAACCATTGCAGATTCCCGGCACGGGCTCGTCGCCGTCGATGGCTGTCACCGAATCTGCAATTGAGGCGTTGCCGGCGCCGACTCGCCGGAATTCCAACAAGTGGCTCGGGCGAATCGCCATTGCCTTGGTCTTGGTCGGAATGCTGTTTGCCGGACTAACGGCGCGCGGCGTACGAAATTGGCTCGCGGCCAAAGCATCGACGTCGAACTCGAACGAAAAGCCCGTCCCGGTCATTTCGACCGAGGAACGCGAAGCATTGGAATGGGCTAATAAGTACGCTGACCCGAATCCAACTACCGGTGAATTGAAGCGGGGCATCGAATGCCAAGCCGATCTGCTCACGTTTTACTTCAAAAAGTGGCGATTAGACGATGCCGAACAATTCATCCGTGAACTCCAAGAGCGGAAATACAAACCGACGACCTACAAGATTCATCCCTATCAGGCGCTGGCGAAACTCGGCCAGGCGCTGCTGCTGGCGTTTCGCGACAAGTCGGACGAAGCGCTGACGCAGTTTGGAACGCTGATCTATTTCCCGCCGCCGCAGCCTCGGCCGGGCGGCAGCGGATTCCTGGCGACTCAGTTCACGATCGCGGGCGTTCCCGGGAATCTCTTCGATCATCCCGAATTGCGCCGTTTGATCGTCGACGCGCTCGACCGAATCGCCAAGAACCTGAAAGTGGAGAACTTCAAGAACTATCCGCAGCTCGACGCCATCCGTAAGCCCTCCCGACCGCCGTTCCGGCCAGGCATCAAGTAAGGCCGATCGTTGTTTCAGACGGCCCGAAATCGCGAGGCTCTTGCTTCCGCGGATCGGTTCGCCCACAATGATTCCAATCGCCCACCCCCACACTCGTCGCAAGTGAGCCATGAGTCGATCGCGCCTGACCGTGGTACTGTCGCAATCTAACAGCAAGCATCCGGTGAAACGGTCGCTGGAGGAGTCGCTGGCCGCCGCGCTGATCATGGAGCCAGGCCTCGACGTTTCCATCATTCCGCACCTGTACGATCTGGACCCGCAACACACCGGGCGGCTGTTCCTGGAATCGGTGAGCGGCGATTTGGTCGTTCTTTCCTGGCTGTTTCCACGCGCCGCGTTTTGGCTCCTGGATCGCGACGGCATCCAAGGACATTGGGGCGACTCCCAAATCAAGCCCCCGGATGCCGATGAAGACGAAGATCAGGAGTCACCCGAAGCGAAGGGAATTGGCCCCGCCGGGAAACTCCCGGAACGTCGTGTTTACTGTTTGAATCTCAACGACGCGAACAATTACCAGATTTTCGTCGATGAAGTGCGCCGGATCGCGACTGAATGCCGCGAGCGCAACGCGGCACGGACGCCGCCCGCCATCGTGCAGTTGGGTCTGCCCGTGGCCGCACCAACATCATCGCCAAATGGCGACGCAACATATCTTCGCAATGGCGACTCGGTTCCGCCATTGTTTTCGGCCGAACAATTGCTGGCCGCGCCGGATCGCCGCTGGTATCCGGTCATCGACTACAGCCGCTGCACCAATTGCATGGAGTGCCTCGATTTCTGCCTGTTCGGCGTCTATGGCGTAGACGCTATGGAACGGCTGCTGGTGGAAACGCAAGACAACTGCAAACGCGGCTGCCCCGCGTGCAGCCGCGTCTGCCCCGAACAGGCGATCATGTTTCCCGATTACAAGTCGCCAGCTATCGCCGGGGCACCGGTCGGGGCCGTTGGCGCGTTGAAGATCGATTTGACCAAGCTCTTCGGCGGCGAGGGCAAGGATGCGTTGTCCCAAGCCGTGGCCGAACGCGACCGCGAATTGGTGGCTGACGGCCGAAATGCGGTCGGCATGGCCGTCGGCATCCCAAAGCGGCAAGCCGACAAGCCCGAAGGACCGAAAGACGACCTGGACAAATTGATGGACGACCTGGAATCCTTGGGATTCTAGTTCTGCCGGGTTCTGCTTGCCTCGTTCCGGGGATCGGTTAAGATATACTTCACCTGCCTGACGATAGTTTAGTTCATAGCGCCCTCCCGCCTGATAAGTGCCCGCCTTCGGTTCTCCGCCTTGCGAGGAACCTTCATGCCTTCCCGCTTGTTGATATCGGCGTTGCTGGCTTTCGTGCTGGTGCATTCTTTGCGCGGCTCGGAATTGCTGCCTGCCTCCAAGCCCATCGAAGAGGCGATCGACCACTACATCGATGCCAAGCTCAGCGCCGAGGGAATCACTCCCGCCGTTCAGACCGACGACGCCACACTCATTCGCCGGCTCACGCTCGATCTGGCCGGCCGAATTCCCACGCCGGCCGAAACCCGCGAGTTTGTCGATTCCAAAGAACCGGGCAAGCGAGCAAAACTTGTGGATCGACTCATGGCCTCGCCGGGTTTTGTGCGCCAGCAGGCCACCGAATTCGACGTCATGCTGATGCAAGGCACCAACGGCAGCATCCGTGCCTATATGCAGACGGCGATCGGCGAAAATCGCAAGTGGGATGAAATCTTTCGCGAACTGCTGCTGCCGGTCGAGAAGGAGCCAATGCCGGTCAAAGGCAACCGGCCGAGCAGCACCGGGAAGCCGACGGATTTCCTGCGCCTGCGCCTGGCCGACATGGATAAGCTCACCACCGAAGTCAGTGTGGTGTTTTTCGGCGTGAATGTTAGCTGCGCGCGTTGCCACGATCATCCGCTCGTGGCGGACTGGAAACAGGACCATTTCTTCGGCATGAAGTCGTTCTTCGCCCGAACTTACGACATGGCCGGCTTCATCGCCGAGCGCGAAGTCGGCCTGGTCAAGTTTCAGACGACCAAGGGGCAGAACAAACAAGCGCAGATGATGTTCCTGACCGGAAAAGTCGTGGACGCGCCCGGCCTGAAGGAGCCGTCCAAAGACGACGAGAAGAAGGAAAAAGAAGCCATCGAAAAAGCCAAGCAGGCGAAGACGCCCCCGCCGGCCCCGAAGTTTTCGGCTCGGCAGCAATTGGTCGAAACCGCGTTGCGTGCCGATAGCCGCGAGTTTTTCGCTCGCTCCATCGTCAATCGCCTGTGGTCCAGACTCTACGGCCTCGGTCTGGTGACGCCAATCGATCAAATGCACTCGGAAAACCCGGCGAGCCATCCCGAACTTCTGCAATGGCTGGCCCGCGACACCGCCGAACACGGCTACGACCTGCGCCGGCTCATTCGCGGGCTGGTCTTGAGCAAGACCTATTCGCGCTCGAGTCGCCTTGACGAAAAGGGCGAGGCACCGTTGCCAAAGACGTTTGCCGTCGCGCGGGTCCGGCCGTTGACGTCGTATCAATTTGCGATGGCCCTGCGGTTGGCTTCGACCGATCCAGCCCAGTTCGAAAAACTCAAAGCCGACGAGCTGGAAAAGAAAATCGACGGCATCGAGGGCGCGGCCCGCGGGATGCAATCGCTGTTCGAATGGCCCGGCGACGAATTCCAAGTCGGTGTCGGCGAGGCGCTCTTGTTCAGCAACGGCGACCGCATTCAAAAGGAATTGCTTGTCGATTCGACCGATCGTCTGCTCGGCAAGCTAAAGTTGTTGAAAGAGCCGAAGGAACAGGTTCAAATAGCGGTGCGCAGCGTGCTGTGCCGCGAGCCATCGGTCCAGGAAGTGAAGGTTTTGGAAGAGTATCTAGCGAAGCGAGCGGATCGTCCAGCTGAATCGCTGCGGCAAATGGTCTGGGCGCTGCTGTGCTCGTCGGAGTTTCGGTTTAACTATTGATTTAGCCCCCGGCTTGCCGGGTGGAGAATTCCCCCGGCAAGCCGGGGGCTAAATGGGGCAATCATGAACCGCCGTCATTTTCTCGGGACCACCGCCACGGCTGTTGGAGCCGCATTCGCGGCCGATATGACCCGGCTCAACGTGTTGTCGTCGCCGGCACTCGCGGCGGAACTGAAAGCCCAACATAAGGGCTGCATCTTGCTGTGGCTCGCGGGCGGGGCCAGCCAACTCGAGACCTGGGACCCCAAACCGGGAGCGCCGACGGGCGGGCCGTTCCGCTCGATTCAGACTGCGGTGCCCGGCGTGCAGATTTCGGAACTCATGCCGAAAATGGCTCAGCGCATGAAGTACACGTCGATCGTCCGCTCCTTGAACACCCGTAACGCCGATCACGGCACCGGGGCCAAGCTGATGATGCGCGGCCGCAAGGACGAGGCCAACCTGAAGTACCCCGATCTCGGCGCGGTCTTGGCAAAGGAATTGGGACGGGCCGACAGCCAGGTTCCGGATTATGTGTCCTTTTACTCGGCGACCGAAGGTCGCGATTTCGCCCCCGGCGCCGCCGGTTTCCTCGGCGCTCGCTACGGGCCGATGGAATTGTCGAAATCGAACATTCCTGAGAATATCCGCAAGCTCGAAGCTATTTCGGAACTGGACCACAAGGAACGAGCCGACCTGCGCGATCTGCTGAGCAAACAGTTTGAGCGCGGCCGGCAATCGGGTACGCTCGGCAGCCACAACGAAGCCTATCAGCGCGTCCGCGGTCTGATGGCCAGCGAAAAGTTGTTCGATATCGAGCAGGAACCGCAGAAGATGCGCGATCGCTACGGCAAAACGCAATTCGGCGAGCAGGTGCTGATCGCCCGGCGGCTGGTCGAGGCCGGAGTGCCGTTTGTCCGCGTCGGCCGAGCCTGGTGGGATAGCCACGGGCAGAACTTCGAAACGCATCAGGAAATGGTGCCGGAGCTCGACCACGTGATGGCGACGTTGATTGACGATCTCAAGGAACGCGGACTGTTGGAACATACGTTGATCGTGACGTTGGCCGAATTCGGGCGCACGCCCGGAATCAACGCCAGCCTGGGCCGCGATCACTTTGCCAGCGCCTGGAGTTCATCGCTCACGGGCGCCGGGATCAAGGGCGGGGTGGCTTACGGCAAGAGCGACGCCACCGGCAATCGCGTGGCCGAAGGCGAAGTCGGCGCCGCGGAGCTGTTTGCCACGATCTACCGGTCGCTTGGCATCAGCCACCAGAAGAACTACTACGTTGGTTCGCGCCCGGTTCCGTTGACCGAGCCGAACACCAAGCCGATCAAGGAACTGCTGGCCTAACTCAATCGTGGCACAGGATTCCAATCCTGTGATTGAGTCACAGGATTGGAATCCTGTGCCACGGGGAACTCAGATGCCGACCAATCCCGAAAAACTGAAATCGGTGAAGGACTTTACCCACAAGAACGTGTTTTTTGCCTTGGTTCGGACGCCCGCCGGCCGCACTTTCGTGGGTTCCTCGGATTTCAAGGTGTCCGAAATCGATTTGACGACGGCCAAGCCGGAGTTGAAAGAACTGGGCGGGCACCAGAGCTATGTGACGGGATTGGCGTTGGCCGGCGATACGCTCATCTCCGGCGGCTACGACGGCAAACTCATTTGGTGGGACATCGCCAAAAAGACCAGGATTCGCGAAGTTGACGCGCACCGCAAATGGATTCGCAAGGTGCGGGCCAGCCGCGACGGCAAGTTCGCAGTCAGCGTGGCGGACGACATGGTCGCCCGAGTTTGGGAAATCGCCACGGGAAAGATGCTTCACGAACTGCGCGGCCACAAGGAAATGACGCCGAACGATTTCGTCTCCATGCTCTACGCCTGCGCGATTTCGCCCGGCAGCAAGCTCATTGCGACCGGCGACAAAGTCGGACATATCGTCGTTTGGGATGCCCAGACCGGCGCGAAGGTGACGGAATTGGAAGCGCCCGGAATGTACACGTGGGACCCCGTGCAGCGGCGGCATTCGATCGGTGGAATTCGCTCGCTGGCGTTTTCACCCGACGGCCTTCAACTCGCGGTCGGCGGCGTCGGCAAGATTAGCAACATCGACCATCTCGACGGCAAGGCCCGCGTGGAAGTGTTCGACTGGAAGGCCGGCAAAAGATCGCACGAGTTTCCGGGCGACAAATTCAACGGCCTGGTGAATCATCTGGAATTTCATCCGAAGGGCGAATGGCTGCTGGGTGCGGGCGGCGCCAACGACGGCTTCGTGATGTTCTTCGACCTCAATGCCAAGAAAGCCGTCAAACAGGAAAAGATGCCGGTCCATTTGCACGACGCGGCTCTGAGCGAATCCGGAGAGTCAATTCAGTTTGCCGGTCACGGCCGGCTCATGGTTTGGGAAATGAAAGCCTGAACAGGTCCAGTGGTCATGTCCGTCGCTCGAATTGTCCATAAAACACTCAAATACAGGTTGTGGCCGGGTGCCGCCGAATCGGTGGCGGGACGACATTGTCGGAGGAGACTTTCGTGAGCATCGTTCGCGTGGGATTGGCGGAGACTAAGAACTTTGCCGAAGGCTACGACGCGATTTTCGCATCGAAGCCGGCGTCGAAAAAGGCCTCCAAACCGAAGGCGTCCAAATCCAAGGCTAAATCGAAGAAGAAACCTGCCAAGAAGAAATGACCCAAAACCCGATTCGCTATTCTTTTTCCACTTTTGGCAACTGATTCAGTGCCGCGCCGTAGTCCGTGGCGTTGGCATCGGGATTCTTCATATCCGAGAGTTTGGCGCGAAAATCGTTCGGTTCCGCTTTCACGAGATCCGGCGCGATTCGCGCGAACATCACTCGGCCCAACGAATTGTCGGATTCGTGCGTGAATGAAAGCCAATCGCGCGGCGTCCATTCGGTATTCATTGCCGCCGCCGCATTGGCGACTTTGACCTCCAGCAACCGCGCAAAGTTCGCGTACAGGTTATGCGTCCCTTCCCACGTCAGCAGGGTTTTCGTCAAGGTTTCGCGGTCCGTTCCCGTTGCGGCCACCAATGTTCGGTCGCGGTCGCTTCCGGAAACAAATAAGCAATCCTCGGCCCGCACCTGGGTGGGCACCAGTCCGATTGATTTTTTGTCGCCTTCGCCGGCCCGCAATTCCAAGAATGGCTCGGACAGATAACTCGTCACGTGTTTGCAGGTGACGAGTGAGAGCGATAACGAGGCTTCCTTCGGCTGACCCGAAATCGACACGAACCCGCCGTTGAGCGCGACCAGCACATGCTCCGCCTCAAACTCAAACGGCCGGCTGCCGCGAACCGCGATGACGTTGCCCTTGCCGCGCACCATGCAATCTCTCATGTGAACCTTCGGCGATTGTTTGAGCGGCAACTTCGCGACTGCATCGGGATCGACCGTCAATGCTACCAAAGATGGCGTCGTGTCGTCGTTGGTGTCCAGCGTGGCCAGGCAATCCTCGAAATGACACTGTCCCGCGCCGGCGATCGTTACCACCGAAACGCCTTTGCTGTCGTCGTTCAACGCCGGCTTGAGCCGGAAGTGCAGGCCCTTGAGCGTCAGACTACTGTTGTGAATCAGAAACATGGACGCGTTGGGCACGTCGGTCTCGGCCAGCGTCAGAACGGGTCGATGGTTCCCCTCCGGCCGCACGGTCAGTTTCGAACGACCCAAGACGAGCGGGGTCAATTCCAACGGCTCGGTGGAGCGAATCAGAATCGTGATCTCGTCTTTCTTGGCTTCGACCAAAGCGGCTTCGGCCAGCGTTCGGTAGCGCCGTTGCCGTTCGTCCGTCGGCTGGGTGGAATCGACGATGCGGACATTGGCGGGTCCTTCCGGCGCTTCGTCCTGGGCGACCGGAAGCGAGGCGGGGTACAAGTCACCCCAAGTGCACGACTGCACGCCGATCATCTGTCCGCCACCCGGCAGAGTTCGCAAGAAGGGCCGCGTTAGCTGAAGGGCAAATGCCTCGCGTGGATTGTCCAGCATGTGCAAAGGCTGCGGGTTCCGCCACGGGCTTTGGCCGCGCGGCAGGTCCACGGCATCGGGATCGCGGAACGCCAGGTTATTTCGCCGGCAGTCCTCGGGCGACATCGCCTTCGAACGCGCCGGTTCCACGATCCAATAGACGAGCCCTTGATAAACATTTCGCCCGCGCACTCCACCGCCGGGGCCAGCGACCACGATTTTTTGCTGCGGCGAATCGCTTTGTCGCACGAGTGCCACCTCGCCCGCATCCAACCCGCGGGCAAAGACGCAATTGCCGGCCCGGATCGTCCCGGACACGCTGCTTTCCGCCGCGTCAAAGATTGTGCCCGCGTTCATCATGATGGAGCAATGGTCCAGGTTCGCGAGCACGCGCTCGGCACTTGCGCTCGTGGTTTTCTGATGGAACAAGAACAACACATCATGCGGCCCGAAAGCACAATCCTTGGCTCGAACAACCGCGCCGTTGGCTAGATCAAAGGCTTTCGAGCCGCTCGTGAACCAGCAGCGCTCCAATTCCACCATGCCGGCGCCGTCGAATTGAACCGACCCGCCATACGGCGAATCCGGCTTCCCTTCGTGCAAAAACTCACAATCCACAATGTTCACCCGGCCCAAGCCGTGCGCCACGATTGCGTACACCGGTGCATCGCTGTCGGCCGCTCGCACTTCGAATCGAAGATTCTGCAATTCCGACTGCGCCGAAGAACCGCCGCCCAACGCGAGCATTGCCAGCGGCGCGTTGGAGCCTACGGAAGGCGAGCCCTCGACTTTCCAACGCAGGACCGGCCGTTGGCCCTTGGCACCGGCCTTGCCGATCAATTTCACGCCGCGCGACGCAGTCAGTAATCGAGCGGCGGGACGAGTCTCGTCCTTCATCAATTCGGACAGATCGTAGTCGTCGCCGGTCAGCACGATCTGCTCGACGTTTTGTTCCAACAGACTCGCAAGTTGCTCGACGGTCGCCGCGGACTTTGGTTCCGAGACAACCGGACGGGGATTCTCAATGGCGACCGTAGGCGTGACGGGCGCCGGCGGTGTTGAATTGAAATCGTTCGACTTTCCAAGCTGGATCGGCGCGATGGGCCGCGGATCGCCCGATCCGCCGCCGAGTCCGAGCACAACCGCCAAGATCGCAACGGCCGCGACTGCGGCCACACCCAACAGCACCGGCGACAGCCGCGACGGGCTGGGCATCGGCGCGTCGACAAACAAAACGCGCTCCTGGCTGCCGGTTTCTCCCGGCATGTTCATCGTCTGCGCCACGGCGATCAGGTGCTGGATCAGTTCTTCCGGACGCTGGTAACGGTCGCGCGGCTCCTTGGCCATCATCTTGCCAAGCACTCCGACCAATTCATCCGGTATGGCCTGATTGAAGCGGCGTGGATCTTCCGGCGCGACGTTTTGATGATGATGGAGTTTCTTGGCCGCCGTTCCTTCCGGCACTGGCGGCGCGCCGGTCAACAAATGGTAAAACGTGCAGCCGAGCGAATAAATGTCGCTGCGCACGTCGGCGGCCCGCGGTTCCAGCGCTTGTTCGGGTGAAATGTAGTCGAACGTGCCGAGCGTTACGCCCGACTGCGTGACGGCGCCGAGAACGCCGGTAGCGCGGGCCAGGCCCATATCGACGATTTTCGCCCGGCCCTCGGGAGTGATCACGATGTTGCTTGGTTTGATGTCGCGATGCGTCACGCCGCGCTCGGAGGCATGGGCCAGCCCCGCCGCCACCTGCAGCATGTAGCGCACGG
>JBGQCZ010000013.1:0-19275 GCA_041495645.1 Gemmataceae bacterium
AGCATCCACACGGGCATGAAGAATGCAGCCAGGAACAGCGTTCCGCCGATGAGTCCCATTTCGACGTACGCCTGCACGAACGAATTGTGCGCCACCTGTCCAACTTCCACGACGTATCCGTTAACTCCGATGCCCGTGAGAATGTATGTGGGGTGTCCCAAAAGCTCACCAAGCCCGTCGGCCCAAAGCATGAGCCGTTCGTGGGCGGTATCGCCGGTGATTTCTCCCTGCCGCCCACCGATGCCAAATATCACAGCCGGAACGCCGACCAAAATGACCGGCAGCGCCCGTTTCCAGCCGAATTTCGAATAGATCAATGCGGCAAGCCCCGCGAGCAAGCCAAGCAGCCCGCCGCGGGATTGCGTCAGAAGCAGGGCGTAAACAAACAAACCGATCGGCAGCAGCCACACGCCTTTCAGCAACCATTTGCTCGTGGTCGCGGCCTGATAGAGGCAGCACAGACTGCCGAACACCAAAATCAAGCACAGGTCATTCGGGTCGTTAAAGAGGCCGCTGCTGACCAGGCGTAGATTCTCGATGTATTCGCCGGTTTCCTTGTCCACGCGACGATCGATGATCGGTCTGATCGCTTCGATATCGATCATTTCATGGTATTGCAGCACTCCGAGGGTGGCGACCACGCCAATGAAGACCACCTGGAAGCCCAGGAACACGTTGAACCGCCGTGGGGAGTCCACGACCGCGACGAGGAGCAAGTAATAGGCGATGACCTTGGCGAATTCCGGAATGAACTCCTCGACCTCGTCGAATCGTCCATGCGCCAGAAGAGATAAAGTTGCCGCGCCGAGCAAGCCGAGCACGCAGACCGTGATCGGCCGGCGTTTGAGTTCATCGAGCGAAAGCTGCCGCACGAGTTTCGGCAACGCGGCGAGGAGGCTGAGCAAGATCACGATCAGGTACAGGCGCAGCCCGGCGATCTCGGGATACAGTTCCTCCGGCCGGATCAGCAGCACCGCGTTCAGCACGATAAAGAGCGCGAAATCCATCTTTAGCCAGGTTCGGGCAAGGTCTGCAGAACTACAACTTCCGAGGTCTGACCGGTGGGCAGGGCCAGCAGGCGACGGACGCCGGCGTACGATACGCCGAGCAAGTAAAGGGCGGTGCCGACCAGGATGCGGATGTCGAGCGAAGGGCCATAGCGTTCGACATAGCAGAGGTCGAGAACGAGCTTATCGCGGACGCTTTCGATGCTGGTATCGGAGGGCAATTGAATCTGGGCGAGCCCCGTGACACCGGGCTTGACGGCGAGGCGGCCACGGTAGCCCGGTAGCGATTCATCGAGCGACACGGCGAATTCGGGGCGTTCGGGGCGAGGGCCGACGAGGCTCATATCGCCGCGGAGGACGTTCCACAGTTGGGGAAGCTCGTCGATGTGCAGCTTGCGCATGAAGCGGCCGAGCGGGGTGACGCGCGGGTCATTCAACTTGCACCACTGGGCGCCGCTACGGGCTTCGCAATCGAGATACATGCTGCGGAATTTATAGATCCAGTAGGGTCGGCCGTGGCGGCCGAGGCGAATCTGGCTGTAAAGGGCCGGGCCGCGCGAGGTGAGTTTGACCGCGAGGGCGGCGGCGAGCATCATGGGGAGCGTACTCACGAAAAGCGCTAAGGCCGCGCAGCGATCGGCGGCGGACTTGAACCATCCGTAAGCGCGGGACTGTAGCGAAGCGTCGGCGGGCGGCACCCAAAGGCAGGAACACGCGGGCTTGGCGGGCACTTTGGCGGGCGACGCGGAGTCACGAGTCGGACGGGAGCTGAGCAAGGAAAGCATCTTGTTCTTCCTTTTCGATATTAACCATCGGCGGGGGGCGCCGGGAGGCCGTCTTCAGAAACGGCGCGAATGGGGCGATTACGATTTAGTCGCGAGAATCTTCTCCAGTTCGGGAAGGAAGGTTTGCAGGAAGGAAGCACTGGCATCTTTGTTTTTGTCTCTGGCATCATTCTTTTTGTCTGTGGTAGTGGCGGGCATCTCGCGGACGGCGTAAAGCTTGTACAAGGCGGGATACGCGGCAAAAGTCCAACGGGGGCTTTTCGGGGCTTTCCAGCCGTCGCCGCCGGTCCAGACCCAACTCACTTCGATGTCCTTGGAGGCCATCGTGGCGGGGGCCCTGAATTGAATGGCCCACACCGAAAGTGAACCGCCGCGATCGGGCGACAAGTCTTTTTGGATTGGGTCGGTAACGGCCTTGAAGCCGGCGCCGCCGTAGCAGATATCGGGCGTGTGGACCGAGATCGGCCCCGGCCGCCCACAAACGATCAAGAGCGAAACGACTTCGCCAAGCTTGTTTTTGTAGCGGCCGTAGAAATGGCCCTTAATGCCACCGTGGCGCAATTCTGCTTCGTCGAGCACTTGCCGTTCGCCGCAGCGCCAATTGCCGAGCTCGAGCGGCACGGCGTCGAGGCGGGCGACGGCGTTCTCGAGTTCGGCGGAGGTGTGCCAACGGCCGGTGAACGAACCGTGAAGCGCACCGGCGGCGAGCACCAAGACGCCAAAGACAACCAGGGGTAGGCCGGCACGAGTCATCGCGAGTTTACACCGTCGCCGTTTGTTCGTCGGTTATCGAGGGGAGTTCGGCAGGCGACGGCGATTGATAATACGGCAACGCGTCGCGATACATCGGGCCATCGAAACCGTTGACCACAACACCGAGAACCTTGATGCCGAGGGAGGCGAGTCGATCGCGGGCGGCGGCGACGGCGTCGATCTGGCTAACGTTGCGGAGGACCGACATGACCACGCCATCAACGTTGCGAGCGACCAACAACGGATCGGCGACCAGGAGCAGCGGTGATGAATCAATCACCACGCAGTCAAAACCCGTCTCGAGTTGGGCCATGAGGGTTCGCCAGCGGTCGCCCGAAAGGCCCTGACGGACGCGTTCGTCCCAGACCCCGGCGGGGACGAAGGACAGTCCGGGGATACCGGTTTCCTGGATGGCGCGCTGCGGGACGCCATTACCGCGAAGGAGTTCGCAAAGACCGGGAGTTCGCGGCATGTCAAGGAAGCGGTGAACGTTGGGGCGGCGCAAGTCGCCATCGAGGAGCAGGGTCTTGAGCCCAGCGCGGGCGAGGCTGGCAGCGAGGTTGCAGGCGAGCATGGTTTTGCCCTCGCCTGGCAGGGCGCTGGAGACCATCAGGGTCCGGACAACCTTCGTCGCGACGAGGGAGTGCAAGAGAACGGCGCGGGTGGCGTCGACGCTCTCCGTGAGCATGGATTCCCACACATCGGATTGCGGAGCGCGGGCGCCCAGCGCGCGGCCGGAATGACGCGGCATGGCGGGCACGGTACCAATCAGTTTAAGCCCGAGCTCGCCGGAGACTTCCTGAGTAGTGATGACGCGGCGATTGCGCGCTTCCAAGAAGGTGATCCAGCCCAGACCCAGGAGAAGGACAGCGCCGCCGGCCAGGGCAGCATATTTCAGGCGCCGATTGCCTTCGATGCCCAGCATGACGGCAGGGTCTTCCCAAAGCGTCACACGAGAGGGCGCATTGAGGTCGGGCTCCATCGATTCCAATAGCTGCTGGGCACGTTCGAGGCTTTTTTCTTTTGTGGCGATATCGGCTCTAAGCGAGTCGAGATTGTTCTGGGCAAGAGCCAACGGCTGTTCTTTGGGGAGCGTGGCGATTTCATTGGCGAGGGTCTTTTGCCACGCCGTCAACATGCCGAAGCGATCCTGGGCTTTGGCGAGCGATTGCTTGGCATCCGCGGTGGCCAGTTCCTTCAGGCGTGCTTCGATCTCGGGACTCTTCTTTTTGGAATACGCGTCCAGTTCCTTGGATGCTTCCGCGAGATCCTTCTCGTACGTCAAGAGAATCGCGGGCCGTGCACCGGGCACAATATCATCCTTGGTCTGTTGAATCCTCTGTTTGATCGATTCAACGAGGCCAAGCCGCTGTTGATAGCCCGGGTCGTTTTTGATTTCGGTCTTGGTCCATTCGTCGGGAACGACGAATTTTTCGGTTTTCTTAACTTTCTCGTCGAGGATCTTGACTTCACTTTGGCTGCGCAGCAATTCCGGCCCGGCTTGAATCAAGAGGTCATTGAGGACCGTGCCCCAGCGTTCGGTGGGTGGTTTGTCCGGGACAATCGGACCATCGTCGCGAAGCTGACGGCGTTTTGAATTCAGATTCTCTCTTGTTATGCGGATGTAATCCGTTAATTGCGTCCAATTCTCTTTGCGACTCTGTTTGTCTTTGTCGCTGACTTTGTCTTTGTAAGCGGTCGTGACCGCCTTAATGATAGACAGAATCTGGTCGGGCTGATCGCCTTCGAGGGCAATGCGCATGAATTCGGGCGAGGCTTTGAAGTCGACGATCAGTTTGCTTTGGAGCCAGCCGAGTTTGTCGGGTCCTTGGGGGAGCAGCGTCACGTCAGCCAATTCTTTTTTGTCGTTCAGCGCCGCGTTGAGGACGGTGGTACTCTTGACGAGTGCAGACTGCGCCTGGCGGTAATACGTGAAATCGGCCCTGGCTTCGCCAACGGGGTCCAGCAAGGTTCGCGGCTGCGCCGAGATGTGGAAGATAGAATAGGCGGTCATCTTCGGCAGCGGCAGGAATAACCAAACCGCTGCGGCAGTGAAAGCCGCAGCGATGACGACCAGGAAGGCGATTAGCGGGTAGCGCCGCAGTCCGCGGACGACGGTGCCAAAACCGAACGAACTGCCCTTGGGACCCGACTTCGGGTCTTGCTCGTCAAGTTGCGTGCTCATGGTGCGTCCAATCTCGGAACTTCAGCCGGGCAAACTCCGACGGCCAGGACCGACGCTCGTTAGCGCCGTTTTGCCCGTTTCCTAGCCGCCACACTGGAGGGGGTAGTTCCGCGTTTCAAACCAGGGATCCACACCGACGGTGAACTGCCGTCGCCGTTCGCGGGCCGGTCAATGACCAGCCGCTTCAGCACGTGGATCTCGGCCAACAGCATCACGACCGCGAGCGGCATCATCAACCAGCCGGCCACGTCGTGAAACACCACCTTGGCCAAATGTTCTTGCGAGATACTGTACAAGTAGCCCGTGACGGAAATACGAGCTACATTGGCAAAAACCGCTACCGGAGCAGCACTTACCACGATCACGAGTCGAAGCCAGCGTTCGGAATCCCGCATCAGCAAGGCGACCGCCGCCGACAGGGCGAAGAAAGTCACCAACATTCCGAGCCCACTACAGGCTTCGACGATACCGATTCTGACGTCATTGATGAGGATAACGTTCCCTTCGGAAATAGCGGCTACACCAAAAACTTGAAGGATGTACGTACTCATCTTGGTTGCCAGTTGCTGGAGCGCGCCACCGAGAGCGGTTTGGAAGCGGTAGGGCAAGGGCGCCATAAACCCAAGAAACAAAATGGGTTGCCACGACCAGCGAAGCATCGGCCAGCCGCCGACAACGACGGCCAGGCCCGCCAAACAGAGGAGTAACGAGATGGCCGAAAACCAGCTGAGAAATAAATAAGTTCCGGCGGCCCACAAACTGATTCCCGCCGCGGCTAAGGCCACGCCCCACCAGCTCGGAGTGAGCACGGCGTCACGGATTTCCTGGCGGCGATACCACAACAGAAAGGCCGAAAACAGCGGCACCAAATAGCCGTGCGAATACTGCGGGTCGTCGGACCAGCGCTCGGCCATGTCGCGAACCACGGTCCAATACGCCCACAGCACCAGGCCACCCAGTCCCGCGGCGATCAGTCCGTTTCGGAGGCGCGAATTCATCCTGATCCCAATTTGTTAAGGTCCGCGTACACTTTTCGGCCGTATATGTACAAGACGGTTGTCAGCGTATAGGCGTCCGACGCCGGATGATTCCAAAGCTTCAGCGTGACCGCCGGGGGCGATGGGGGCACGGGGCGAAAAATCAGCGCAAGCATTTCTTAACGAGATTGGTTCATCTCGTGTCCGTCACGCCAGCGCAGCATCCACATTGGTGGCGCGTAACACAGGGCATGCGCCGCATGCTTGGGCAACATCCCGCTCGACGGCGGTCTGAGCCGAAACACGCTTTTTGGCAGGTCCGTGCCAGGAACTCCAGTGCCGAACCAGCAAGAAAGCTGGACACTGGAATGAAAAATCGTCCCTTTTCCAAAAAATGTCGTTCCGCAGACTGCGATGTTATCAGAATAATCCGACTAAAGTCAAGAATGCCGATTGAAAAAAAACGAATAAATCTCTTAGGTAAGTTTTATTCTGACGAAAAGACGAGGCTGGCGAAGGCGGCATCGCCAGCGGCGATCCGCCGTCGCTGTTTCCTGCAGACCCGAGCTGTTTCAGCGAAAATCCCGACTCTGAACTCTGAAAAAAAAGCCGGGGTGAAACACGAAGACGGATAGCCAAGGAACCGAGACGCGCGGGAACCGAGAACAACGAGAGGGCGGACCGAACTTGTGGAGTAACCCAGGCCCACGGCGCAGGCATCGTCCAGCGGAGTTGATCGCCCTCACCGGGATGCCGGCTGCAAGCGATGGCGCTGACTTCACTCCACCGTCACGCTCTTGGCCAGGTTTCTTGGCTTGTCCACATCGCAGCCGCGGCGAATGGCGATTTCGTAGGCCAGCAACTGGAGCGGGATCGCGGCCAGGATTGGTTGCAGGTGCTCCGGCGCGTCGGGGATGGGGATGACTTCGTCGTAGCGGGAGGCCACTTGTTCGTCGTCGGCGCCGGCGATGGTGATGACGGGGCCGCCCCGGGGCGCGGATCTCTTCCAGGTTGCTCATCACTTTGTCGAAGACGATGCCGCGCGGGACGAGGAAGACCGACGGCGTGTCTTGATCCACAAGCGCGATCGGGCCGTGCTTCATCTCCGCGGCCGGGTAGCCGTCGGCGTGGATGTAGCTGATTTCCTTGAGTTTCAATGCTCCTTCCATCGCCACAGGATAGAGATAGTACCGGCCGAGATAGAGCATGTTGTGGACGTGCGCGAAGCGGTCGGCGACGCGCTGGACCGCCGGACGGCATTCGAGCGCCTGACGCACCAAGTCCGGCAGCGAGCGCAGTTCCTTGACCAGCCGATCACCTTGTGCCGCGGACATATGACGCAAGCGGCCGAAGTAGAGCGCGAGCATGGCCAGCACGGTGACTTGCGAAGTGAATGCCTTGGTGCTGGCGACGCCGATTTCCTGTCCGGCGTGCAGGTAGACTCCGCCATCGGCCTCGCGGGCGATGCTCGAACCGACTACGTTGCAAATCGCGAGCGTGGGATGGCCCTTGCGCTTCGATTCCTTGAGGGCCGCCGAGCGTGTCCGCGGTCTCGCCCGATTGCGTGATGGCGATTCAGCGAGTTCTCTGCGGCCCATGGCCGTGCGCAAAATCGGATGTTCGCCGAAATCCCCGTCGCCGGAATCCGTCTCTGGATCATCCACAACGGAAGAGGCGACGGAATCGGCCTTCCAGCAGACGCACCGGGGCGCGAGACGCGCACATGCTTGCGCGGAAGGCACAAAAGCTTGCCCAGAGAAAGCGATTGCGCAGTGTCCTACGAAGGAGCAATACCTTAGCGTAGTTTTGCGGTACTCGGGGAGGCTGCTGATGGTGGGAAGGCTTGCCGTAGCCGTAAGCAATTAGCCGGACGGGCCGGTAGCTGATGAGGTCCGCGACCGCGAGGTGTGCCATTGTCGTTCCGGGGGAGAGCGAGGCGAGCTCGGAGTCGTACAAAGTCATGTCGACGGTGTAGGTGGCTCCGAATTGGCAACCGACGAGGGCGGCTACCGGACCTTCGCCACTGACCAGGGTATAGCAGCGGAGGAGTCCCAGCCCAGCCAAGTCCGAATAGCGATCCGCCGTCACCTCGCGCAGGCATATCCGCCTGTCGTTGGCCCGTTCGGCGACCAACGCTAACTGCCTCAGAAGGCCAGGTACGTCGGCGGGGTTCTCCCAGCGCCGTAGTTCCAACCGCCCGCGACCATGCTCCTTCAGGAGCCGCTCCTGGCGTCTAAGGTTGTATCGCTTTTTGGAAGAGAATCGCGCCAAGTACTCGCCGAAGGTCGCCGGTAGGGGCAGCGTCTGAAACGGTGGGAGCCCCCCGAAAACACAAACCGAGAAAACTTGGCGAATCCCAGCCGACTCATGAAGGTGGCGGAACAGGGACCCTCTGACTGGGATGTCCGTAAGACGTATGCCGTCGCAGTCCGGGAACGTCTTTCCGAGAGCGGCGAGAAGTTGATCGTAGACTACCGGGTCGTCGGCAACCAATGGTTGGCCGCCGAGCATGTCTACAACGCGGATGTGGACGTCGGCGAGCGAATAGCCAGCGGCTTGGAAACTTAATGGAATGCGGCGAATAGCCAGCGAAGCGATTCCGTCGACCTTTCCCGCCGCATCACCTAGGACCGCCAAGTGGAGGGGCAACCCTGGCTCTGCCGCATTCAAATGGCCGAACCACTCGGGGGAGCGATAGAGAGCGCCTATCGGGTCACTTTCCGCGAGCTGATGTTCCCAGAACCGTTGGATCTGAGGCTCGA
Source organism: Gemmataceae bacterium (assembly GCA_041495645.1). Lineage (GTDB taxonomy): Bacteria > Planctomycetota > Planctomycetia > Gemmatales > Gemmataceae > JBGQCZ01. The sequence continues at coordinate 8,470 of JBGQCZ010000013.1, forward strand.
ACCCGACTTCCGTGGAAGACAGAACGATGCAGTGAGGGCACGGGGCCAGTAGGGATGGCACTTGGCATCTCCGAATGATCGGCTGGCCGTACAGCCGTCGCCGCAAACAGATCGGCCAACGCTTCGGAATCTTCTTTGACGGGTGCCACGGGTCGCAGACCGACGCGCAGGGCCTCGCAAATGAAGACTTATGGCGCACTTAGCGAAAAAATTCCCGAGCCCGACCAGCTGACTTCTCGTCGGTAATGAACGCGCGGCCAAGACATCCGCCACGTGGCTCGACAGAACCGCCAGCCGGCAGGCGATGCCGAAACAAACTATTGGCAAATCCATGCCTGGAACTTCCAGTGCCGAACCAGCAAGAAAGCTGGACACTGGAATGAAAAACCATCCCTCTGCCGAAAAGTGCTGTTCCGCAAGACTGTGATGTTATCAGAAAAATCCGAATAAAGTCAAGAATGCCGATTGAGAAAGTGTGGTGAATTCTTCGGAATGGGCGCATACTGACGAAAAGACGAGGATGGCGGATTGCCGGGCTCTGCCGGCTCTGCCCGGAAACGCGATGCGTCGCGGCTACTGGTGTGGTGTCCGGGAAAACTTTGTTGCGGGAAGCGCGACACGAGTTACCTCGTGATACCCGGAGGGGAAGCGCAGAATGGACGCAGTTCGTAGGATTTGGGTCCATTTTGGCGGCGGGCGGCGAACGGCCGGTAGCTACCGCCCACGTTGGCCACGGGCGAGACGGCGGGGCGGAGCGGGAGTTGGGCGGACGGGCGGGAAGGACGCGACGTGGGCGAACGTGGGCGTGCTGGTTGCGACCAACGGAACGAGGGGGCAAACCGTGCTCACGGCCGGCTGCCCACTCGGCGTGCATGAACGCACGTGGCGATTCCTGCGCTGCGGCGTCGCTCTTGGCACGGATTTCAGACTTTCGGCACAAGGAACACACTCCACTAAGGAGGCACAACTGCGCCCGCTTCACGAACGCGGCACGCCGCACCGGGTGAACTTGTGGAGCGTGCCAGAATCATCGGCCATCACGTAGGGCGGCGGGTCTTTGCTCTGTAAGCGTTTTTTCAAACGAAATTGATAATGTGGGCATAGCCGAGCCGTTTCACCCACGAACAACCCACTCGAAACATTCCCGGCTTGATGTCAAAATCGACCCAGCGAACTTGGGCCTGCATTATCAATGGCCTCAACAGCGCCAGTGCGAGCAAGTTGACCGTGATTTGTTGGCCAACGGCCAGTTTCATGTCAACGATGAAGCTGACTCCGCCTTGAGAAATGTTTCTGAGCGTGACGCAAACTGCTTGCGACAGGGGGGTTTCGTCCGCGATGATCGTGGCGCTGCCTCTTGGCGGTTGGCGCGGAAAACACCGATGATTCCGGAAGGCCAAATCGGCCGCATCGACGGTGATGGCTGATTCGAGCACGAGTCGCTCCTGGAGCGAAGCGGATGCAATGGGATCAAAGGGTGAAACCTGCCGGAGTTCTCATTTTGAATAATAGCACAGAGTTCCAACTGTCAATGTGTCGATCCACGGTAAATTCACCGCCGACTCGGAGTACCGAGTAGTCAAGGGAAACGGTCAAGTCCGGTCGTATTCAAACATTTCTTATGGGTATCAAGCTCGAAGAGCGCCTGAAAGCAACAATGCCTGGAGCGCACCTCGTGATTTGCCGTAGGCGTCAGAGTGATTCGTGGGAAGTTGACCGGTCACTCGCGGGCGAGAGCAATACAGCAACGGCGCGGTTGAAATGCTTCATCGCTTCGTCGAATTGACCATTCTTTGCCGCCACCTGGCCGAGGCTTACCGAGAGTCCGCCCAGCTTCAGACGAAACGCCGTGATCTTGGGGTGTTCATCGACGAGCGCTTTCACGATGGCGAGCGCCTGGTTGTAGAGATTCGCGGTGTCATCGGGATGGTTCGTCAAATGCTTGACATTGGCCTGGCGGATGAGCAGGTCGGCGTGCGAGTTCTTCAGTTCGGGGTCGTTTGGTTTGAGCTTCTGCAGCTTTTGCAAAACGGGGGCGGCTTTTTCAAACTGGTCCTTGGCCTTGGAAATCTCTTGCCGCGCCAAAGCGCTCGTCCCCAGGAACGACCCGGCGAAATACTGCTGCGAGAGAATCCACTCGGTGTCGCCTTCGCGTTGGCGCAGCTTTTCGAGTTCCTGTTGTGCCGTTTCGAAATCACTCATGGCCGGCGCCAGTTGCTGCCGCATGAGCCGGATGCTTCCACGCGAAAGCAGGCCGGAAATCTGAAGTTCACGCAACTTGCGATCTTCGGGGTGCGACTCACGGGCCTGAGTCACGCGATCCTGGGAGCGGCGAAAGATCTCTTCGGACCGATTGATGTTCCCCGTCATGCCGACGAAGTGAGCGAACCACTGGTCGCCCTCGATCGCGTCGTGCCAGATTCCTGGGAATGCCGGCTTTTCCTCCAGTACAGCGGCCATGATTTTGCTGCCCTTTTCGGCGAGTTCGATGGCCCGAGCGGAATTGCCCGTTTGGGATTCAATGTTGGCCAGCTTGTAATAGGCCGCGGCGCGTTCGCCGCGAACAGCCAGATCGTCCTCTGACGCGGCGACGAAGCGGTCGTAGAAACTCCGTGCGCTATCGAGCAGATCGCGGCGCAGGGTCTCCCGCCCGTACGACTTCGAGCGCTCGTCTTTGCTCACCTTGGTCAGATAAGTGTCCACGAATTCGCGGGCCAGTCGGTAATGGCGCTCGGCTCGTTCGCGTTGGCGGTCGGCTTCCCGTTTTTCGTTCTCGGCCACTTGCCGCAAATGCCGCTCGCGGGCGTTGGCCTGCCCCAAGAAAATGAGTCCCGCAGTGAGGGCCAGGATGGCGATTCCCACGGCCGCCGCCGTGCTGGCCACGAGCGTGCGGTGTCGGCGTCCCCAGCGCCCAAGCCGATACAGCCACGGCTCGCTCCACGCCTCGACCGGCTCGTCGGCCAGGTAGCGCTCTAAGTCCCGCACGAACGCTTCCGACGACGCATAGCGCTTGTCCGGTTTTTTCTCCAGCGCCCGCAGGGCAATTGCTTCGAGCGGACAGGGAACTTCCGGCGCGATCTGTCGCGGCGGGACGGGCGGCTCGTTCACGATTTTCCACAGCAAGCCGCGCGTCTCGTCTTCCTGAAACGGCACGCGGCCGGTAAGGATCTCATACAGGATCGCGCCGAGCGCGTAGACATCGGTTCGCTCGGATGAACGTCGCTGCGGCCAGCCGGTCTTCAAGCCGGTCGCATCGCAGGTGAACGAAGCGGCATTGGCGGGACGGGCGGGGACGGGAGGCAGCCATGGTCAGCCTCAATGGGGAGGGAAAGCTGTTTCACAACCAGCGCTGCTCAACTCAATTAACCAAATCCACGTGCTCGTAATTGCGTGTCGGGACGTTGGGTGACCCGCGCCCGGTCGAAGCCGAGCCCGCCGTCTAGGTCCAGGGTGAGCAAGGCGTTCAGCCGCCGCGGGCGATCAGGCTAAGCGAATCATCGCCAAGACCGCCGAGCATGTTTACATTCAGCGAGCCGAGGCTTTCCGGCGCCAGCTTGTATGCGGCGTCCCGGCACTAGAAGGGGATTGCCGTTGGCGCAAGAAGGCGGCCAAGTTTTCCAAGAAAATTGCCGGCCATTGGGGGGCGGCTTCAAGAAATGCCTAACGTCGGTCGGGTTGGCTGCCGGCGTGCGAACGGTGTCGCGCGGCAAGCACGACGGGGAAACCGCCCTTGGGCGTGAGCGCGAGGCTCGCGAAGGAGCGGCGCTCGGCCTCTCCCCGTGTGCAACACTCTTCGAAGTGCACCGTGGAAAGGGTCTGAGATCTTGCGGGTGAGAGTGCAGGTGCGCCGATTTCACACAGCGCGAGGGCGAATCTTGTAATAGACTGACTAACGGACTGACCAGTCAGTCCCGGTGAATTCGTTTGAATCTCGAGAACGTTAATAATCATGGCGCATCAATGAAATTGAAGAAAGCCAAGGGGTCCTTTGACCCGGAGCTGCGCGAGCGCCGCCGCGAGGAAATCCTCGTGGCCGCCACACAACTCTTCGCCGCCCACGGCTATTCCGACGCTGACACGCAGGATCTTGCGGATCGTCTCGACGTGGGCAAGGGCACGCTCTACCGCTACTTCCGGAACAAACGGGAGATGTTCCTGGCCGCGGCCGACCGGGTCATGCGGGAACTTCTGCACGCGGTTGAGGCGGAAATGCAGGGAGTCGCGGACCCGCTGGAAGGGATCAGGAGAGCCGTGCGTGCTTATCTCGACTTCTTCGCCATGCATCCGGAGTTCGTCGAGCTGCTGATGCAGGAGCGCGCCCAGTTCAAAGACCGCAAGAAACCAACTTACTTCGAACACCGGGACGTCAACGTCGAACGCTGGCGCGAGATGTATCGCTCGTTGATGGCGCAGGGTCGAATTCGCGAAATGTCCGTCGATCGCATTACCGACGTCTTTGGCAACCTGCTTTACGGCACGATATCCACGAATTACTTCGCCGGGCAGCGGAAGCCTTCGGAAGTGCAAGCCCAGGATATCCTGGATGTCGTGTTTCACGGCATTCTTAGCGTTACCGAGCGCCGCCGCCAGGGTGCCGGCGAATAGCTACTGTGCCGCATCGCCTTGAAGAGGTGACCTATGCATCGTCGCATCGCTGTGTTGGGGATGGTACTCGTTCTCACCGCCGGCTGTCAGAAGCCACCGCCTCCGCTCGCCCCGCCCAAGCCGCCGGAAGTCATCGTCGGCAAGGCCGTCGCGCAAGAGATTGCCGACTTCGAGGAGTTCACTGGCCGCACCGAGGCGATCGAAACCGTCGAGATCCGCGCCCGCGTCACTGGCTACCTCGAGAAAATCCTGTTTGCGGAGGGGGCGCGCGTCAAGCAAGGCGATCTGCTCTTCGAGATCGACCCGCGCTTGCTCAAGGCTGAAGTCGACCGCAGCGCGGCCAACCTGGCCCAGGCCGATGCCCGCGTGACGCGCCTCGAAGCCGACTACAAGCGCATCAATGACCTTCCCAAGGGGTCGGTCAGCCCGCAGGAGTTCGACAAGGTGCTGGGCGACCTGGCGGAAGCGAGGGCCGCGGTCAAGTCGGCCGACGCGACCTTGAAATCGGCCCAGCTCAGCTTGCAATACACGAAGGTGACCGCCCCCATCGGCGGGCGCATCGGCCGGCGACTGTTGGATCCGGGCAACATCGTCAAGGCTGACGAAACGCCTCTGACCTACCTGGCCGATCTCGATCGGGTTTTTGTTTTTTTCGACGTGGACGAACGAACCTATCTCGGCATTTCGCGCCTGCTGCTGGCGCGCGGCGAGGCCGAGTTGGAACAGCTCCGGGAAATGCCCGTCTGGATGGGGCTGGTCGATGAGCCGGGCTTTCCTCGCGAGGGCCGAATCAACTTCGTCGACAGCCGGGTCGATCCGAACACCGGCTCGGTCTGGGTCCGCGCCGTGTTTGACAACTCCCAGCGCCTGTTGACACCGGGTCTGTTCGTGCGTGTCCGCGTGCGCGTCGGCGAGCCGCACAAGGCGGTCCTGGTCCCGGAACGCGCCCTGACCACCGACCAGGGTCAGAAATTCGTTTACGTGCTCAACGACAAGGACGAAGCAGTTTATCGTCCCATCGAGGTCGGAGCCCAGCACGGGCAGTTGCGCGAAATCAAGAAGGGCATCGAGGCGGGGGAGCGTGTCATCGTCAGCGGATTGCAGCGCGTGCGCCCGGGCGTGAAGGTCGAGCCAAAGGAGGATGAGAAGCTGTCTGCGGCCCAGGTTCCCGGGTCTGGGAAAGACAAAAAAGGGGGCGAGTGACATGGGAGACTCCTTTCCGCGCGATTCGGCCCGAACCTTGCCGGCGGCTGAATGCCGGCTTTACTTGGATGCCTAACCTCTGACCCCCTAACCCTGTGTTTGCACGCTTCTTCATCGACCGCCCCATCTTCGCCGCGGTGATCTCGATCCTGATCACGCTGGCTGGGGGACTGTCCGTCCTCACCCTGCCGATCGCGCAGTTTCCGCGCATCACTCCGCCGACCGTAAGTGTCACCTGCAATTACCCCGGCGCCAGCGCTAAGGACGTTTCGGAGGCGGTGGCCGCCCCGCTGGAGAAGGAGATCAACGGTGTCGAAGGCATGATGTATATGTCCTCGTCCAGCACCAACGACGGCACCTACAACCTGACGGTGACATTTCATCAGGGCGTCAATGCCGATTTGGCCCAGGTGATGGTGCAAAACCGCGTTGGTCTCGCCTTGAACAAATTGCCCGATGTCATCAAGGCTACCGGAGTGACCACGCGGAAGCGGTCGCCTGACATTCTGATGGGCATCTCGATCAACTCGCCGAAGGGACGCTACGACCAGCTGTATCTGAGCAATTACGCAACGCGCAACGTGCGCGACGAGCTGTCCCGCGTCGAGGGCGTCGGCGACGTTTTCCTTTTTGGCCAGCGCGACTACGCCATGCGCATCTGGGTCAATCCGGACCTGTTGGCAGCCCGTAACCTTACGCCTGCCGACGTGGTGAGCGCCGTCCGCGACGAGAACGCCGAGGTCGCCGCCGGGAAGATCGGGCAGAGTGTGGGCGCCACCGGCCGCGACATGTCGATCACGCTCGACGCCGAGGGTCGCCTTGACGACGTCGAACAGTTCAAGAACATCATTGTGCGCGTCGACCCGCAAGGCCGCATCACCCGCGTTCGCGACGTGGCCCGGGTCGAGCTGGGGGCGCGCAACCAGGACACCGCTTCGCGGCTCGACGGCAAGCAGACCGTCTTCTGCGCCATCTTCCAGCGCCCCGACGCCAATGCCCTCGAAACGGCGGAGCGGGTGAAGGCGAAAATGCGCGTGTTGCAAGCCGACTTTCCCGAAGACCTGATGTGGGAGGTCGGTTTCGAGACCACGCCCTACACCGAGGAGTCGATCAAGGAGGTCATCAAGACCCTGCAAGAGGCGATCATCCTGGTGGCGCTGGTCGTACTGCTGTTCTTGCAGAACTGGCGCACCGCGCTCATCCCGTTGACCGCTGTGCCTGTGGCCATCGTCGGCACGTTTGCCGTGATGGCGCTGATGGGTTTCAGCCTGAACAACCTGACGCTGTTCGGCCTCGTGCTGGCCATCGGCATTGTGGTCGACGACGCGATCGTGGTGGTCGAAGCGGTGGAGCACCACATCGAACATGGTCTCAGCCCGCGCGACGCCACGGTCAAGGCGATGGACCAGGTCGCCGGTCCAGTCATCGCGGTGGGGCTGGTGCTGAGCGCCGTGTTCGTGCCGTGCGCGTTCATCACCGGAATTACGGGCCTGTTCTTCCGGCAATTCGCTCTGACGATCGCCGTGTCGACACTGATCTCGGCGATCAACTCGCTCACCCTCAGCCCGGCACTGTGCGCGCTCTTGCTGAAACCGCGCGACAAGTGGGGCAAGTCGCCGCTGCCGTGGCTCGCCTACCCGTTGCTCGGAGCGATCATCGGCTATTTGAAACTTTCCGGCGCGGCGGCCCAGTACGTGCCGGGTTGGGCAGCGACGGCGGCCGCCGCCGGAGCCAGCGCGGCGGCTGGCCTGGTGCTGGCCTGGCCGCTGAACTTCGTGCTGAAGTGGCTCTTCCGCGGCTTTAACCTCGCCTTCCGATTGACGACGAACGCCTATACACGCACCGTTGCCGGGTTGCTGCGCGTTGCTGTAATCGTGCTGGTCGTTTACGGCGGGCTGCTGGGCGTGACTTGGTTCGGCTTCGAGCGCACGCCGCGCGGCTTCATACCGTCGCAGGACATGGGCTACCTAATGGTAGCCGTGCAACTTCCCGACGCGGCCTCCACCGAGCGCACCGACGAAGTTATGCGTCAGATCGAGAAAATTGCCATCAACACACCGGGCGTGCGCCATGTCACCGGCATCGTCGGCCAATCCTTCGCGCTAAATGCCACCGGGCCGAACTTCGGGTCGATGTTCATCAACCTTCAACCGTATCCCGAGCGACGCACTCTGGAGCTGTATAGCGACGCGATCCTCGGCCGGCTGATGGGGGCGTTCTCCCAAATCCCCGATGCGATGATCCAAGTGTTCCCGCCGCCGCCGGTGCGCGGCGTAGGCCGGGCCGGCGGCTTCGCTTTTGTCGTCGAGGACCGCGGCGACGTGGGGCCCAACATCCTGGAGGGCCAGACCGACAACATCATTCGTCAGGGCACGCAGCAGCCGGGTTTGCAACGCATGTTCACGGCCTTCCGGGCCAACGTGCCGCAGCTGCACGTGCAGGCCAACGCGGACGAGTGCGCGGCGAAAGGGGTCAGCATCGACGACGCCAACAATACGCTGCGAATCTACCAGGGCTCGATGTATGTCAACGACTTCAACAAGTTCGGGCGCACCTGGCAGGTGGTGGTGCAAGCGGATGCTCCCTTCCGGATCGATGCCGCACAGCTGGCCCGGCTCAAGGTGCGCTCGGCCAAAGGGGCGATGGTGCCGCTGGGATCGGTCGTCGACATCAAGGAGCGCAACGGCCCGCTGGTGCTGACGCGCTACAACATGTACCCGGCGGCCACGATCAACGGCAGTGCGGCCCCCGGCGTCAGCTCCGGGCAGGCGATCGACATCATGCAGCAAATGGCCATCGTGCTGGTCGGATTGGCCTGCAAGAACGCGATCTTGATCGTCGAGTACGCCAAGGCCCAGCGCGACGCGGGCATGCCGACGCGGGAGGCCACGCTGGAAGCGTGCAAGCTACGGTTGCGGCCGATCATGATGACCTCGTTCGCATTCATCCTGGGCGTGGTGCCGCTGATGATATCCGAAGGGGCCGGGGCGGAGATGCGGCGAACGTTGGGTGTTGCGGTATTCGCCGGAATGTTGGGAGTGACGCTCTTCGGTATCTTCATGACTCCGGTGTTCTATTACGTGATCCAGTGGGTCAACGACCATCGTGTAGGCGCGCTGCCGCCCAACCCGGAGCCGGAGCCGGAGCGCAACGGCGCGCTTAATCACGTCCCCGCCCATCTTTCCCCGGTTGCCGTCAGCGGCCAGGAAAGGGCATTGAGTTAATGATGCCGAGAAGCAATAGCTCGGTGGTAGGAACCCAATTCCCGGCTTGACCAGCCGCGGCGACTTGTTATATCCCGCCTCTCAATCCAGCGGACCGGGGAGCGGAAAATGTGCCGTTTGGGGACGTTAGTATGTTTCGCAGGCGTTGCCATCATGTTTGGCTGCAGTACTGCCGGTAAGCGGCCGGAACTCATAGCTCCCAGAGAGGATTTTCACCAACTCGAACCCGGATTGTTTTCCGAAACCACGAAGTATCCGAGCGACATGTTGAATCGGGTCCCGCTGCGCAAGAAAAAGGATGACGAAGACTCTATGCCGGCGATGGGTGGACCGGGAATGGGAAATAGCGCCATGCCTAGCGCCGCCGGCATGGGCCGTTGAGCTTCACTCTCGATAGGTCGCAAAACTGCTTTCCGTTTCCCAAAGCGTCACTTCCACAACCGGAAGTCCCTGCGCTTTGACCCGATCGAAGATCAGCTTGGCAATATTCTCCGCCGTCGGATTCACGTCTACTACGAAAACCGGTTCGCTCTGTTGACGCAAGAAGGGCAAAGCCGGGTCGTCCCGATGCAGGATCATTTGATGGTCGAGCGTCTGATCGATCCAAGTTCCAACGTGCTGTTTGATCTGCGAAAAGTCAACGACCATGCCGAGCGCGTCCAACGACGGCGCTTCCAGCACGATGACGGCCTTGCCGTTGTGTCCATGCAAGTGCTTGCACTTGCCGTCGTAGTTCAGCAAGCGATGTCCATAGCAGAAGTGAATTTCGCGAGTGACGCGGAACATGGTTCACCGGAAGCCAGAGGTCAGAGGTCAGAAGTCAGAAGTCAACTTTGAGTTCTGACCTTTCGTATTCCGTTGGGTCGTCAACTCCGGCGTGCGCAAAAGCAAGCTGCCGCTCGGCGCATTTGTTGCACGCACCGCAATGTTTGCCATTCACCGGCCGCATGCACGAAAACATGTGCCGCAGCGGCAAATGGCGGCCCCGCTGCAACACCTCGACCTTGCTCAGATTCAGGTAAGGCCACAAAACTCGAACCCGGCCGTTTACCGCCCGATTCACGGCTTCCTGAAACTCCACGAAGAACTCGGGCGTGGCATCGGGAAACGGGTTGGCGGCCAGCGGCGCCAATGCCAACGCCGGCACTTGGTTCAAATGACACCACAACAAGGCTTTGGCCAACAGCAGGACGTTGCGGCCCGGCAAGTACACCGCCTCGTCCCGGGTGCCCGCGCCGGGAACATCCTGACCCGTCACGCTCCAGTGATCGCCGTACAAGTCCGCGACGGGTTGTTCGAGAATCACGAGCGGCTTGAGTGCCGGGCCATTGACTTCCTTCAAGAATCGCCGCAAATGCTCGAGTTCGATACCCTCCCAGGCCAAACCAGTCCGAATATAGAGCGGATGAACTGCCGGATGTCGCTCCAGGGATTCGCCGAGCAGAATGGCACTATCCAATCCACCGCTGACCGATACGGCCAGCGGCTGCGACGGATCGGCGAGCGGGGAAGGCTTCATCGTCCGTATTGTAGGTGGTCGTTCGTGCCAAAAACAACCCGGCGGGTGCACAGTTGACTTGACCGCGCGAAGACACCTAAGATGACCCCATGAACCTTGCGGAAGAGTTTGCCGAAATCGTTCGCCCCCAGGAACCGCTGGGACCGTTCACCATGCTGCGCGTGGGCGGCAAAGCCGAATACTTGGCTCAACCGCGCTCGGTCGAGGAGTTGACCTCGCTGCTGAAGTCCGCCGCCGCGCAAAAGCTGAGTGTTC